>JBKJRG010000848.1:0-5502 GCA_046594805.1 Opitutaceae bacterium
CAGATGGGCCCCGACGGCGGCAAGAGTATGCCGCTCACTCCGCCGAAGATGCTGAAGGTGACGCTTCAGCCTTAGCCATTCAGTCGGCCACGAATCTCCTCGTGCTTTGAATACTCAGAGGTGACCCCGTAGGCCAGCTCGCTTGCGAGCGCTTTTCAGAGCGCGCGCAAGCGCGCTGACCTACGTCGCACTGAATAGATACGGCCAAGAGCACGAGCACGAGGCGTCTATCGCTCGGACCGATTCTCGACAGTTGCCTTTGCGGGCGCCGCCGGGCAGGTTCTCCGGTTCGGGTCGCCGGGTGACCCCACGTGAATGTTCTATCGATATCTGCAGCGTCTCAGTGCGGGGTTTTTTTCAGTGCTGCGGCGCTGGCTGGACCGATGCCGGGCGTGGGTCCGGGCCCGGCCGAGATTGGCGGCCTGGTTCTACCGGGCCGGGGGACCGGGCTCGGCGGACGCTGACTACCGCGAGTTCAACGGCTGGTATTTTGCCCAGTTCAGCGAGCAGGAAAAGATGCTGGCCGACCAGCCGCGGATGAATTTCTACCATGCGGCCATCGCGCGGCACGTGCAGCCGGGCGACCGCGTGATCGATCTTGGCACGGGCACGGGAATTCTGGCCGCGTTCGCGGCGCGACGCGGCGCGGGGCACGTGTATGCCATCGATCACTCCGATATCCTGAAACACGCGCGGCGGCTGGCGGCGCACAACGGAATCGAGAACGTGGAGTTCGTCGCGACTCATAGCCGGGATTTCACGACGGATGAGCGCGTCGATGTCATCCTCCATGAGCAGATGGGCGATTTCCTTTTCGACGAGGCGATGGTCACGAACGTCCTCGACCTGCGGGATCGGCTCCTCAAGCCCGGCGGCTTGATCGTGCCGAGCCGGTTCGAGTTCTTCTGCGAGCCAATCAAGGTGAGCGATGAGCGGCTCATTCCGTTCATCTGGGAGCTGAACGTGCACGGCTACGACTACAGCTGCCTGGAGCGGAGCCGGCCGCAGGATCCGCGGTATTACCGGCACACCAGCACGGATGTCGGGCTGGTGGAGTACTGCCTCGGCGAACCGGAACCGGCGCTGGTGGTGGACCTCCAGACGCTGCGCGAGGCCGACCTGCCCCGCGAAATCCAATTCTCCCGCACCGTCGTGAACGCCGGGCGCCTGGATGGGCTGGCGGTCTTTTTCCGCGCGCAGGTCGATGACGATCTGGCGCTCAGCTCAAGCCCGCTTGACCCCGGCCGTGCGCCGCATTGGGGCTATCGGATCCTCCGGACCGATGCCGAGAATTTTGCCGAAGGTGACATCATCGAGGTTACGTTGAAGGCGGGCCAATGGACGGATCCAGATACCTGGCGTTGGAGTCATCGGAGGGTGCCCGAGGCATTGCTGGAGGTCCCGTTGGATCCGTACGGCGCGCGCTCTCCGGCCGGTTGAGCGTGGCGGCGGCTTCCAGCCGCAGGTACTCAGGCGCCGGCGACTATTCGCGCGTGCGCGAGTCGAGCACGAGTGTCACTGGACCGGCATTGACGAGCGCAACGTCCATCCTGGCGCCGAATTTTCCGGTCGCGAGCGGCCGTCCCAGCGCGGCGGCAGCCAGGCGCAGGAATAATTCGTAGAGTGGCACCGCCAGGTCCGGTTTGGCCGCGTCATTGAAGGAGGGACGCGTGCCCTTGCGCGTGCTCGCGAGCAACGTGAACTGGCTCACCACTAACAGGCCGCCCGCGGTGTCGACGACCGACCGGTTCATCTTTTCGTCGGCGTCCTCGAAGATGCGCAGCGCGCAGATCTTTTCCGCCAGCCACTGCGCGTCCTCCGCGGTATCGCCCTGGGCCACCCCGAGCAGCACGAGCAAGCCCGGGCCGATCTCCCCGGTGGTCTCGCCCGCCACGCTCACGCGGGCCGAGGACACGCGTTGCACTACGGCGCGCAAGACGGCGACTTCGTCGCGGTTTTGAGTTTTGGGTTTTGAGTCTTGAGTTGAATGAAGTACGGATGGGTTCCCCGGTTTGGACCCAAAACCCAAGACTCAAAACCCATAACCGTGAGCGCGTCCGCGCTCACAGCATCAGCCGATGCGGCTCGGTCTCCGCCTCGTAATTCACGCCGGGCACGCCGAAGCCGAAGAGCTTGAGGAATTCGGTGCGATAGCCCGCGATGTCGGTCTCGGTCGCGAGGTTTTCGGTGCTGGTGCGCGGCCAGATTTCGCGGACCGCGTGCTGGATCTCCGGCCGCATCTCCCAATCGTCGATCCGCACCCGGCCGGCCTCGTCGAACTTCGGGCTCTTGCCGTTGTACATCTGCGTCGCAAACAACCGGTGGATTTGCTCGATGCATCCCTCATGGGTGCCGGCCGCCTTCATGATTTTGTAGAGGATGGAAATGTAGAGCGGCACCACCGGGATCGCTGAGCTCGCTTGCGTCACCAATGCCTTGTTCACCGAGATGAACGCGCGGCCGCCGCCGTTGAGCTTGAGCAGCGAATCGATGTGCTTGGCGGCGCGTTCGAGATCGTTTTTCGCCAGTCCAATCGTGCCATTCTTGTAGATCGCCCACGTGACTTCGGGCCCGATGTAGGAGTAGGCCACGGATTGCGCGCCCGGCGCGAGCAGCTTGGCGTCGGCCAGCGCGTTCATCCACATTTCCCAATCCTCGCCACCCATCACCGCCGTCGTGTCGGCAATCTCCGCGTCACTGGCCGGCTCAATCGTCACCGTGCTGACGATGCCCTTGTCGGTGTCGACCGTCTTGTTGGTGTAGGAGGCGCCGACGGGCTTGAGCACCGACTTGTGCGTCGCCCCGGTTTTTGGATGAGTGCGCCGGGGTGAAGCCAGCGAGTAAACCACCAGGTCGACCTGCCCCAGATCGGAGCGGATGAGGTCGAGGGCCTGCTGCTTGATCGCAGCGGAAAAAGCGTCGCCGTTGACGTTCTTCGCGTAGAGCCCGGCCGCGCGCGCCGCCTGGGTGAATCCGATCGTGTTGTACCAGCCGGGCGTGGCGGGGCGGCCCTCCTCGGATGGACGCTCGAAAAAAATACCCAGCGTGGCCGCGCCCGAGCCAAAAGCCGCGGTAATCCGCGAGGCGAGGCCGTAGCCCGTGGAAGATCCGATCACGAGGACCTTCTTCGGCCCAGGCTGAATCGGCGCATTCGACTTGATGTAGTCGATCCATTCCTGCCCGTGGGCGGCGCAGCCCTCCGGATGGGCGGTGACGCACACAAAGCCGCGGACCTTGGGTTTGATGATCATCGCCGCGAAGTGTCGCGGCGAGAACGTGAGTGGCAAGTGGGTTTTGCGGGCGCGCGGGTTGGGGCGCCGAGCTACCCGGTTCCAATGTAGGGGCGTCGCGTGACGACGCCCTCGAATGCCCTGTGGCGAGCAAGGGCGGGGGCGTCGTCAAGCGACGCCCCTGCAAATCGGAGGGATGGATTGGGGTGAGCCCAGCCGCAGGATGCCGGCGCTACTTCCCGAGCAGGACCATCTCGCCCTCGGCCTTGGGCACGCCACCTTTGCGTTCGCGGCTGACGGCGAACCCGACCACGGCCGTGATCGGTTCCTTGGCCGTGAAACTTACCGTGCCGGAAGCGAGGGAGAAGACGCCGCCGTCGATCGGACGATCGGGGTTGGCTGCGTCGATCACCCAAAGCTGATGATCCTCATTACTGCCAAGGGCGGGCATGTTTTGCACCTTGAGCACGCCCTTTTGTTTGATCGGATCCCACACCGCCACCGCCTGGGCCAGCGGCGAGTTTTTCAGCAGGGAGGCGAGCGCGGTGATCTTGAGATTCGAAATGTCGCCTTGGGTTCGCATTTCCTCCGTGAGCTGGGCCACCTGCTGGCCCAGATCCGCGACGCGGCGCTGGTGGATCAGCCGCTCCGCCTCGAGCTGGTTCTGGCTGCTCTTCATCGCCAGCTCCGCCAGGGTCTGCTTTTCACGCAACAACGAGGCTTCCGATTCGCTCACGGAGCTGCGGTAGGCAAACCAGCCGGCGGTGACGGCGAGGCACGCCGCGGCGGCCCACGGCAGAAACTGCCGAAAACCGAATTCCGGCGGCCGGATGATTTTGGTTTCGTCGGCCGCTCCGGCCTGCGCGCCCCGCGCCTCGATGGAGGCAAGCACGCGCTGCTTCAACTCGCGCGGTGGTTCGACGGTGGTGGCAGTATGGGCCAGGGCCGTGGACGACTCGCGCAATTCCCGCGCCAGCGCCTGCAGCTGGGGATTCCGCGCCACCGCCGCTTCGAACTGCTCGCGCTCCGCCCCCTCGAGCAAGTCGAGGGCGTAAAGTGCGGCGAGTTCCTCGTGGCGTTCGTCGATCATAACCGGCTGGCGAGAGAATCGCGCAGCTTGATCAGGCCGCGCCGGATGCGGGCCTTGATCGTGCCGAGCGGTTCGCTCAATTGTTCTGCAATCTGTTCCTGGGTCAACCCGCCGAAAAATGCCAGTTCGAGCGCGTGGCGCTGATCGACCGGCAAGGTTGCCACCGCCGCCCGGACGGCGCGGGCCTCGTCGTGGGTGGTCGCGGTCTCCGAGCCCGAGGAGCCCGGCGCGTTTTCCTGGTAGCCGAGGTCCGAGGGCACCGACTCCGCCAGGAGTTCGGCGCGGCGTCGCCGGGACCGCACCCGATCGATGGCACGATTGCGGACCAGGGTGACGACCCATGAAAAAGCCGTTCCGCGCGCGGCCTCGAATGCCGCCGCCTTGTTCCACACCGTTACGAACGCGTCATGCACGATATCCTGCGCCTCCGACGCGTCGCGCACGATGCGGACTGCGGTCGCGTACAACGGCGTGGAAAATCGATCATAGAGCTGGGCGAAGGCCTGTTTGTCCCCCTGCGCCACGCGCTGCATCAAGTCCGCATCGATGAGCTGCCGGTCGTCCGGCGGCGGCGTGGGGCGGGAAACACTCATGCCAAGACCGGGCCGCGGCGGACGCGAAGCATCATCGGCCTGCGCCACGGCGCAAACCAACAGGTCCCGGAAGGAGGACAGCACGATAGACATCCTTTTGTCATACGGGTGTGGCTGGGAACTGGATGCAGGGCCGTCGAGGTTAGCGAGTCATTTTGTGCATCAGAGCACCGCCAGCCCGATCAGCCCGAGCACAATCAAGAGGGCGAGTGCAGCCAGGATTTTTTTCTCCAAGGCGGTAACGGGAAGCGGCATGGCAGGACGGCTTTGATTTATAGCCCGAGCGGTTGGGTACGTGCGAAGAATTGCGCGAGGACGGGTTCAGCGGCGATCTCGGACCAGGGGCGATTGCTCGACACGCGGACGAAAAGTTGATCGCCATCGTGACGAAATCCGTAGCGCCACGCGATGCGCAACAAAGCCACGGGGGAGTAGGGATCCTGGTAACGAATGGGCCGCCCGTCGTAGAGATGCCAGAACCACACGTGTTGAGGGTAGTCGCCGGTCTGGAACAGGCGGTACTCCGCTGCAGTAAGCCGGCGGGTGCCAGTCGTCAGCTCGGTCCGGCTGTCGTTGGTGGGCAAGGCCG
>JBKJRG010000020.1:0-3342 GCA_046594805.1 Opitutaceae bacterium
ATCGGCGGAGTATGGCGGCCGAAATACTTCACCCGAAGCGACAACTGGCTGCGCGAACCGATCAATAACGTCGGGCCTTCGTTGAACTTCTCGTACGCCGATCGGCTCGGGGCCGACAAGCGGATCGGGATCACCCTGACCGGCACCTACCACTCCCAACCGGGCGGTGACACCGCCTCGTTGCTGAATTACCAGGCAGCGCTGGTGGAGCCGTACTATGTGATGAACGTGAACGTGCCGCGCCCCGCTGGCGCGCCGCGCACCCGGCTCGCGACCGGCGCCAAGGTCGAATACAAGCTGAGCGAGCGCACCACGATTTCCTTCAATTCCGCCTACAACTGGTTTCATGAGACCAACGATACCCGCGCGATGCTGCTCGGCACGACGGCGGCGGTCGCGAATTTTCAGCCGGGCTACACCAGCTACTTTCAGGAGGTGCTGGCCAACCCGAATTCCTCCAGCGTCGTCACGCTGAGTACCGACGACAAGTCGGGGCGGACTTTCCAGTTCGTGCCCTCGGTCAAGCATCGCTTCGCCGGCCTCGACCTCGATTACGGCGCGAGCTTCTCGAACTCCCAGACTTACTACGATTACGCGCCGAATGGCCGGCACTTTCAGTCGCGGCCGAAAGCCACCATCAGCTACCGTCTGCCCGGCGTGGGCTTTACCATCGACCGGCGCGAGACCCTCCAATGGCCCAAGATCGCGCACGCGGGGGGTCCTGATTTCTACGACCTGAACAACTACGGCTCGCTGCTCATGACGCAGCCCGATCGCGAGGGAGAGGACGAAATCATGACGGCGAAGATCAATCTGAAGAAAATCATCGATCTGCCGGTGCCCACCTATGTGAAGGCGGGGGGCGTGATTCGCCAGCAGCACCGCGCGCTGCAGAGCCGCTCACGGCGTTACAACTACGTCGGGCCCGACGGGATTCAGAACAGCCCGGACGACAACCTCCGCCAGTTTCTGGACACCACGCCGAAGTGGTCCGACTCGAACCAAGGCTACCGCCAGCCGCCCTGGGCGAACCCGTTCGGCATCGCCCGGCACCAGGCGCTCCTCCCCGACCTCTGGCGCGAGGACGTGCCGTTTGGCGTTAACGCCACGCTCGCGGGCGATCGAGAGATCACCGAAACGGTCACCTCGGGCTACGTGATGGGGCATACCCGAATCAATAGTTTCTCGGTCCTGGCCGGGCTGCGCGCCGAGCAGACCGAGACCGACGCGGAAGGCCCGCTGCAGCTAGCCAACGGCACCGTCACCGGCCGGCAGGGAAAAAAGGGCGACTACATGGATATCTTCCCGGGGGTGCATCTGCGCTACGCGCCCAGCCGGAACTTCGTTTCCCGGCTCAGCTATTCCTCCGGCATCGGGCGCCCTTCCTTCGACGCGCTGATCCCGCTCGATACGGTCAATGAGACGGCCCAGACGGTGAACACCCGCAACGCCGCGCTGCAACCGCAGTATTCAGAAAACTTCGACGCGACGGTGGAGTATTATTTCGAGCCGGTGGGCTCGCTGACCGCGAGCGTGTTCCTGAAGGAGATCAGCGGCTTCCAATTTTCCGATAACAGCCAGCTGGTACCCACCGGTCCGAACAACGGCTTTGGCGGCCTCTACGAGGGGTACCGCATTACCACGACCCGGAACGGCGGCAGCGCCCGCTACCGCGGCTTCGAGCTCGCCTACCAGCAGCAGTTTACCTTCCTGCCCGGTTTATGGCGCGGCTTCGGGCTGAGCCTCAACTACACGCAGCTCAGCACCAAGGGAGACTACGGTGGCACTTCGGCGACGACCCGAGTAGCAGGCTTTGTCCCGAAGACGGGCAATGTCGCCATCAGCTATCTCGGCCGTGGCTGGAATGTCCGGCTGAATGGGGTGTGGCGTGGCACCTACCTTGTGGGCATCTCGACCAATCCCGCACTGCTCCGTTACCAGGAGCCGAAGCTGCAGATTAACCTGAAGACGAAGTACTCGCTCTCGTCCCGGTTCAGCGTTTTCTGCGACATCGAGAATCTCAACAAGTCGCCGATCACCGAGACCTATTTCGTCACCAAGGATCGTCCCGCCGAAACGCGCATCGTGGTGGCGAAGGTCGTCGCCGGCGTCATGGGGCGGTTCTGAGGGTAGGGCAGGTCTTTGACCTGCCCTAAAGTTGGGCCATTTTTCTGCCTGTCAGCGCCAACGGCGCGGCCTCATCACAGCCTGGGCCAACGGCCCAGGAATTTCGTCGATCAGATTTCAAGGGCTGAAAGCCCGATCCATTTGCCCGTCAGTCCCAAACATACCGCTCGTCATACACCACACCGTGTTCGAAAGGAGATGCACGAGGATGTGTGCGAGCGATTGCGGCATGAATGAACCGGGCTGTCAGCCCTTCGGATTTCTATCGAATAAGACCTGGGCCGTTGGCCCAGGCTCCAATGAAACGGGCCTTTGGCCCTCGGGTCACCACCGTTTTCAAAATGGCCAAACGTTAGAGGCAGGTCTTTGACCTGCCCGCGAAAACCGCATTGTATGCAGGGCGGGTCGCAGACCCGCCCTACTTTCATGAGCCGCATCTTCTTTGTCGTTGCAGCGCTTTTGGTCGCCACGCGGCTCGCCGCGGCCGAGGAAAACTTCCCTGGTTTCCCTCCCACCGCGCCGGCCGACGCCGCGAAAACGCTGCGGGTGAAAAACGGCTTTCGCCTGGACTTGATCGCCGCGGAGCCGCTCGTCTCCAGCCCGGTCGCGGTGGCCTACGATGAGAATGGCGCGGCCTACGTCGCCGAGATGCGCGATTACCCGTACACGAACAAAGATACGCACCAGCCGTTGAAGGAAAACACGACCGACGCGCCCATCGGCCGGATCCGGAAGCTGATCGATCGGGATGGAGATGGCATTTTCGATGAAAGCCATGTCTTCGCGGACGGCCTGTCCTGGCCCACCGGGGTGTGCTGCTGGCAGGGAGGCATCTTCGTCACCGCGACGCCCGATGTCTGGTACTTCAAGGACACCGACGGCGATCACCGCGCGGATGTCCGCGAGAAGGTTTTCACCGGTTTTCGAAAGTATAACATCCAGGCGGTGATCAACACGCCGCTCTGGGGCCTGGACAACCGGATCACCTTTGCCGGTGGGTCCAATGGCGGGCAAGTGACCAGCGCGCGGCAGACGACCGCAGCTCCCTTGAGAATCGCCCGGAACGACCTCCGCATCGATCCGCGCTCGGGGACCATCGAGCCCATCGCGGGCGGAGCGCGCTTCGGTCATGGCATGGACGACTGGGGCAATCGTTTCCTCTGTAATATTCGCAATCCCGCCCAGCACGTCGTGTTCGACGGCACGACGACCGCG
>JBKJRG010000358.1:0-3484 GCA_046594805.1 Opitutaceae bacterium
GGTGGGATTCGTGATCAACCCGACGCGTTTGCCGCCAAGGAGAGCGAGGTGTTTTTCGAAGAGAACGTCGACGCCGAGCTTCATGACTTAACAGCAGAACCAAACAATTGAACCACAAAGACACGGAGACACAGAGAAACACCACGGATGGTTGGGTCGACCTTTGTGGCTCTGTGTCTTTGTGGTGAAGCTCCGAGATCCGGATGGCTTCTGGATCAAAAAAACAGGCTGAGCAGCAGCGTCAGCCCCAACCCCGCTACCCCGATGATCGTCTCCACCACGGTCCAGGTGCGCAGCGTCTGGCCGACGGTCATGCCCAGACAGTCCTTCACGATCCAGAAGCCGCCATCGTTCAGGTGCGAAAGCACGAGCGAGCCGAAGCCGAGGGAGATGACGAGCAACTCGCGGTTGATCTCGGGATGCGTGACGAGCAGCGGCGCGAGCAGACCCGCGGCCGTTGTGATGGCGACGGTCGCGGAGCCCGTGGCAACCCGAATGAATGCGGCCACCAGCCACGCGAAAAGCAACGGTGGCAGGTGGAGATTGCCGGCCAGGGTCCCGAGCGCGCCTGACACGCCTGCTTCGCGCAGCACCCGCGCGAAGCCGCCGCCGCCACCGACGATCAGCAAAGTGACGCCGATTCCCGCGATGCCCTGCTCAGTGAAGCCCAGCAGCTGACTGCGCGTGAAGCGGCACGCCCGCCCAAATATCCCCAGCGCGGCAAAGACTGCCAGCGTGAGGGCGGTGACCGGATGGCCGATGAAGGCCAACGCCACCCGAACGCGGTCTCCCGCGGGCAACGCCAGTTCCCCCGCTGTCGCGAGCAACATGAGCGCGATCGGCAGAACAATCACAAAGGCTGTCGCTGCCACCCCAGGCCGCCGCGCGACGGCTTCAGTTGGGGACGCGACGCCCCCGTCGCGTGGATCGAACTGCGTCGCCACCGGTACCCGCCGCACGACCCAACGCGCAAATAGCGGGCCGGCGAGCGCCGCAACTGGAATCCCGAGGAGAAACGCGAGCCCGAGCACCTTCCCGCTATTGGCGCCCAGCGCGTCGATGGCGACGACCGGCCCCGGATGCGGCGGCGTGAGCCCGTGCATGACCGAGAGAAACGCGACGAGCGGCAGCGCGAGCAGCAGGAAGGGACGCTTGGTTTCGTGCGTGAGCGAGATGACCACCGGGAGCAGGAGCAGCAGCCCGACCGTGAACCAGGTGAGCATGCCCACGACGAGCGACAGAGCGACGACGCACCAGACCGCACGCGCCGGACCGAAGAACCGGTTGAACCGTTCCGCCAGCACCTGCGCGCCGCCCGACTCGGCGAGCAGCTTGCCGACCATGGCACCCAGCGCGATGACCGCCGCAATCCCACCGAGCGTCGCGCCGACGCCGTCCTGAAACGCCTTCAACGCCGCGAGCGGGGCCATGCCCGCACCCAGCCCCACGATCAGCGCCGCGATGAACAGCGCGACGAAGGCGTTCAGTTTCCGCCACGTAACGAGCGCCACGAGCACGCCAATGGCCACCAGCGCAAGCAACAGGAGCGAAAGCGGCGAGGCCGCCACAGGGAGGGTCATGACTCGATCGAGTGACGTGACGTGAAGTCTGTTTTGGATTTTGAATTTTGGGTTTTGAGTTGGGGCAGCGAACCCAAAACTTAAAAACCAATACTCAAAACCTTCATCCAATTAGATGCTCAACCGTCGCGCCCGCGCGGTCACGGTCCATTCCTCGGCCACGCGGCCGCCGCGCACGACCTGCACGCGATCCTGCAGCGCGACCGTCGGGCAGATGTGCCAGGGGAGCCCATACAAGGTCGAGCCCACGGGGAATTCCGCGGCGCGGCCGGTCTCGATTACGAGGTGCTCTTCGCTGTGAACCACCGCGCGCGCGTCGGGCAGCGCGGGGAACAGCACGCGCGGGTGCGGATTCTCGCTCGCCACCGCCTTGTGCCCCAGATCGAGGCAGAGCCGGTTCGGCGCCGGCCGGCTGATGACGCGCGTAAAAAGCACGGCGGCGTGCTGGAATGCCAAGTCGGGAATTTTTGTGGCGTAACCTGCATCCCAGAGCACGCAGGTGCCGGGGCTGCACTCCACGTCCGCGCGGCGGGCATGCAACGGAAACGTCGGGGTGCCGCCGCACACCACGCGCGGTACGGGCAGGCCAGCCCGGATCAGCTCGGACTTGAGCGCGCTCACCCGGGCAAATCCCGCATCGGCGGCGGCGCCGCGCTCGGCCGGTTCGCTTTGGTGTAAATGGCCGTCGTAGGCATGCAAGCCCCCGGCGCGCAATCCGGGCAACTCGGCGATTTTTCGATAAAGTGCCGCCGCCTCCGCCCCGGGCGCAATGCCCGTGCGATGCTGCCCGACATCCAGATCCAGCAGCACCTCGACCGTGACGCCCGCGGCGACGGCCGCATGGCTGAGCGCCCCCAGCACTGCCGCATCGTCGGCGATGGTGGCAAACGCGGTCGGCGGAAAGGCGCGGAGGAGCGCGATGAAGCGGCCGACGTTGGGGCCGACCAGTTGCGCGGCCACAATGATGTCGGTCGCGCCCGCGCGCGCCGCCATTTCCGCCTCGGCGATCGTGGCACACTTGCATTTCGTGATGCCGAACTCGGCCTGCCGCGCGACGAGTTGCGGCAGCTTGTGCGTCTTGACGTGCGGGCGCAGCCGGGCCGGATCGCCGACCAACGCGAGCATCGTGCGAAGGTTGGCGTCAACCCGCTCCGGATAAATGAGGAGCGCGGGCGATGACACCTCGGTCTCGTTCTCGATCCGCATCCAGTCGGCGCTCATCGGGCGAAAATTATGCGCATCCTGATTCAATAAGTCTGCGGGGCAGCGGTGCGGTGCAAGGCCCAACGCGCAACAAGAATATCTCGCCGCAGGTGGCCCGCCGTTGCATTGGTAGGGCTGGCGCTCGCCGCCATGCCGTCGCGGTGAGCGTGGTCGAAAACCTCGCAGTCGCGGTCGCTGAATGCGTGCGGGAACTAAAGGGAGTCGGGCGGGTGCCGCCCGGCAGCATGGCGACAAGCGCCAGCCCTACCTCGCAGACAAGCCGGCACGTCCATCCCGCCGTGTAGGAGAGAACCTGACGTGGGATTCTGCCCGCGACTGACAGACCGCAGCGCGGCCATCGGGCATGCTGGGGGTGCGATCGTTTGATCGCGCCCGACCGCTGCGCCATGGCCTCCCTTCTCATCGACAACCCTCACCCCGTTTTGCGCGCCCCCGCAATTCGTTCGGTCGCCAGGTTGCCCGCGCTTCCCGCGCGGAGCTGCGCGCGGCGCGGACGGACGTGGTCGCGCCGCATCGCCTTGGTCCTGGTGGCAACGCTGGCGCTGGCCGATGTTTCGGTTCACGCGACCACGGCGATCGAGGCTCCGCGGTACGCGCTGAGCGTCAACGACACGACGCTGCTCGAAGAGGTGCAGCACCGCGCGGTGCGATTCTTTATCGAGCATTCGGATCCCGTCACG
>JBKJRG010000558.1:0-9665 GCA_046594805.1 Opitutaceae bacterium
AAAAAGAAATTCCGGGACTCGAGGTCGAACTGCCGCAGCGGTTCGCAGTAGTGGGCGGCCGCGGGTGCCCGGCTGGGGTGGGCCGCGGCGTGGACCAAAAGCCGATCGGCGCGGACGGGCAACTTTGCCCGCAGGGTGCCCTCCGGATCCGGCCAGTAATTCACTACTAGGTCGAAGCTACCCAGCCAATCGCCGAACTCCGCGGGCAGAGGGGCGTCGCCATACAACCCGCTCCAGCGCGCCTCATGTTGCGAATGCACCGCGTCCAGCAGCCCGCGCGCCCGCGCGAGTTCGGCGGCGGCCGCGTTGCCCGCCAGTTCGATTCTGGCCTCGGGCCAGCGTTGCCGGAGCAGCGCGATCGCCGGCAGGGTGACGATGAAATCTCCCAGCGCGCCGCCCCTAAGAACGAGGATTTTTCGCATCCGCGGGCCGGTTCGAACCAGCCGGTACGGCAGCGGCGGCCGCGTTTTTTGCCGCGGGAGGAGTATATTTCTCCAGCGCCGCGGTGCCGGTGCCGATCTTGAATTCTACTTCGAATTTCACTGGCAGCCTCAAATCGTCCTGCGAGATCCAAACGCGCACCTTGCTCCCGCGCTTGAACATTCCCTTCGGCGCGGTCTTGTCCATCCGCGGCTCCAGCACGACCGTCTTGTAGGTACCGAGCGGCGTGGTGACCTTTTCTTCCCGGGCATAATGGATGGTCAGCTCGTAGAAATCGTCGTCGAACAGCACCAACGCGTCCTGCTTCTGCCCCGCCTTCAGGTTCCATCCGCGGGTCTGCAACAGGCCCATGATCAAATCCGTCGGATCGCCCGCGGGCATGGGGATGTCGCGCGTGGGCGGTTTTTCGGCGGGATTGGTGTAGTGCGCGAGCCGCGCGGCGTAATCGAAGGTGGCGGTGCGGTCGGTGCGTTTTTCCCCCTGGGTCGAAGTCTCGTGCAGGCTGACCAGCTTGCCGGTTTTCAAATCGAACACCGAATCCGATTTCGCATCGAAGGTCATCAGCATCCGCGCCAGCCGGCGCGTCACGGTCGTCGTCGTCACCTTCAGCCGGGTATCGGGCGTCGCGGAATCGCGCTCCGCCGTAATCTTGATTTCGCCCGCTCCCGGCACCACGGCCCAGGAGACGCGATAGGTGAGCTGCTCCCCGGGCTGCAAAGGGAGCGCCGCCAGGCGGTGGGTCAGCGCCAGCGTCAACAGCCATAGGACAATCACGCGTCTCATGAGGAAACAGCGACAGCCAACGCAGGCGCGGGTGGCAGGGCAAAAATGCGATTTGGCGCGATGGCCCAGACCGTGTCGCCGTTGGTGCGCGATTCCGACCACGGCGTGCCGGCGGCCCAAGGCGAAAACGCCGGCAGGATGACCCGGCGCGGCCCCGCGATCAATGCCGGCAGCTTGAGCCTGGTACCGGCCAGATCACCCCAGCTCACCGCGGGGTGGTGGTGCCCGATCATTTCCCGCGAGCCGGCGGGCAGATCCTGGACCACATCCCCATGATGAAAAAACCACTCGCCGCGAGTCGCAGTCCGCTCGCGGGCCTGCCGCCAGCGCCGATCATGGTTGCCGGCGAGCAGGGCGACCGGCGCAGTCGAGGTGCGCACGAACGCCTCGGCTCGGGCGCCACCTTCCGCGGCGTGAACCACGTCGCCGAGCCAAATCATTTCCGCCGGCTGGTAGTCAGCCAGGAGCGAACGCAGCCGGGCCTCGATCTCATCGTCGCCCCAGACGGGCAGGAGGTTGCCCCGCGCCCGGTGGCTGGCGGCATAGCCCCAGTGCAAATCCGCCATGACCAATAGGCGCGGTGCCGCGAGCCAAACCGCCAGCCTCGAGTCCAGCCACAGCCCCGGTTGAATCTCGGCCCGGACCGGGGCGGAGGACGAGGGATGGAGGGAGGGACGCATGCGCCAGAGCCTACGGTGCCGAACTCGCCGGTTGCTTCAACTCCTCTTCGCCGGTTTTTCGCTCGCCGCTTCAGGAGCGAAACTCTTTGTGGCGGCCAGACCGCCGTACATTTCATGGTACAATCGCTCGATCGTCGTCTCCGGGTCCTCCAGCGTCATCGTCTCGCGGATGCGGCTGACATACATGCCGAACGAAAACGGGCTGACACGTGGCACCGTGCGAAAATCCCAGGGCAGGGCCGAGGCGGTCTCCAAGAAAGCCAGCGCCCGCGGCAGGTCGAGAAAGCGCAGGGTGACCTCGGCGTACGCCTCGAGCAGCAGCGGATGATCCGGTTCATATTTTCTCAGCACTTCGAAGATAATCTCGGAGCTCCATTGCAGGGCGCGGGCGCCGCGTTCTTCACCCCGCACCCGGCGGGGAACCATCAGGCCGGTCTGGGCGACACCGCGGAACTGCCATTTCACGAGATTGCTCTCGCTCAAGGCCTCGCGCAGCGCCTCCTCCGCGCCGGCCCGCTGGAATAGCGGCCGCCATTCTTCCGCAGTCATCGCCTGAAACGGTTTCAGCGTCAGGAGGAAACCGTAGTCGTCGATGGTGGTGAGCGCGTTGCCGCCCTTGGTTTCCTGCACCCGTTGCGCAATGATCCGCGAGAGCGCGTCATTGGCCGACCGGCCAATCAAGGCGTGGAAAAAGAAATGGGAGTAACCGCGCTGATCGTATCGCTCCACGAGGAAAAATTCACCTGTGGGAATGGCGGAAACGCGGGCTTGGAGGATGAAATGCTCCAGCAGCGCGCGCGCATTGGCCGGCGAGAGATTGTAGTCGGATTGGAGCAGGCGGAGCGCGGGCGTCCCGCCTGCCTCCGGTAGAGTTGCAGGCGGGTCGCCTGCGCTCCCCAGTAAATCCGCCACCTGCTTCCTCAGCCGCACCACCTCGGCCGCGAGTCCGGAGGCGAGTGGCATCTTGTTCGCATACCACCGCGGCACCGTCGGCATCGCGCTGTCCGCCGCTGCCACCTTCGCGGTGAGGAGCCGGGTTTCGAGCAGCCGGATGGTGCGGCCGTTCAGGACAAAGACATCGCCGCGCCGCAGCCCCTTCATGAACGACTCCTCCACCTGGCCGAGTTTTTTCCGGCCGAGCTGCACCTGCACCATGCTTTCGGTCGCGATGGTGCCGATGTTCTGGTAGAAGTCCCGCGCCACTCGCGGTGCGGTCAGGACCAGGCAGCCACGCTCGTCCACCCGGACCTTGCCGAACAGCGCCGTGTACTGCTGCTCCAGGGACGCACCTCCGCCGGCGAGATAGCGCAGCACGCGATCGAACATTGCGCGCTCCAGGGCGCGATAGGGATAACTCTGCCGAACGAGGGCGAACGCTTCGTCTGGCGTCACGCTGCTGAATACCGCCAGCCCCACCAGCGTCTGCGCCAGGACGTCGAGCGGGTTGGAGTGAATCCTCACGGACTCGATGTCGCGGCGCTCCATCATCCGCGCGGTGACGGCGCACTCGGCGAGGTCGTTGATATTACTCGCGACCAGGATGCCGTGGCTGGTTTCGCCCATCGAGTGGCCCGAACGTCCGATGCGTTGCAGCGCCCGGGCCACGCCCTTTGGCGCGGACACCATCACGACCGTGTCGATTGACCCGATGTCGATGCCCAGCTCGAGCGAAGTGGAGCACACCACCGCGCGCAACTCGCCGCGCTTCAGCCGATCCTCCACCTCGAGCCGGACGCCGCGATCCAGCGACGCGTGGTGCACCTCGATTTGGCTGGCGAGTGCCGGCAGCAGGGCCTTGAGCCGGACACCGATGTGCTCTGCGCCGCTGCGGGTGTTGGTGAAGATTAACGTGGTCCGCTTCTGGCCGAGCAAAGTGCCCAACCCGATCAACATGCGCGACGCCGTGTAGCACGCGGCCGGATAGGCATGGTCGCGCAGCGGGGAAAAAACCTCGATCCGCGCGGGCTTCCGCTGAGTCACCTCGGCGATCCGGCAGGGGCGACCCGGGCCCACCAGGAATTCGGCGACGGTCTCCAGCGGGGCGACGGTGGCGGATAGACCGATTCTGACGATTGCGGATTTCGGATTTCGGATTGCGGATTCCGCGGATTCCCCAATCCGCAATCCGCGATCCGCAATCCGCAATTCATCCAGCCGCTCGGCCGCCACGGCGGTCATGGTGCCGCGTTTGTTTTCGGCGAGCGAGTGCAGTTCGTCGACGATGAGAAACCGGGTATCGCGAAAAGGTGCGAGCCAGCCGACCTGGCTCAGGAGCAGAGTCAGGCTCTCGGGGGTCGTGACGAGGATGTGCGGTGGACGGCGTTTTTGCTGGGCGCGTTCCTTGGTGGTGGTGTCGCCCGTGCGCGCGCCGACGCGGAGCCAGTCCCACTCGAGTTCATCGAGCGGTTGCTGCAGGTTTTTGCGAAGGTCGTAAGCGAGAGCGCGGAGCGGGGAAATATAGACTGCGACTATCCCCGCTGGCAGTTCGCCCCGATCACGGGCCTTGGCGAGGTAATCGAAAACGCCCAGGAAAGCGGCGAGGGTCTTGCCGCTGCCGGTCGGGGAAGAGAGCAGCACGGAATGGCCCGCCAGGATTTCAGGGATCGCAATGGCCTGGGCGGGCGCGAAGGTGCCGAAGCGCTGCGTGAACCAGCGGCCGAGTTCCGGCTGCAGTGCCGCGAGCAGCGCCGACTCCGGTTGCGACGGTCGCGTGAGTCGGGTCAGCATCGGGACGCGCGAAAGCGGCGGCGCACTGCCCAAGCCACGGGCCAGGCCAGGGCCAGCCCAGCGAGGCTGGCAACGATGTCGCGCCAGTCGAAAGTCCGGCCGGGGATCCAGAGCTGGGCGACCTCGAGGGCGGTGGCGAATCCCGCGAGAGCGAGTACGCGTCGGATTCGCGTGCCGATGACGAGGAACGCGCCCAACCCAAAAACGAAAAAGGCCACCGTGTTGCGCGACACGCCGTGATGGTCGGCCCAGACGCCGATTTGCCGGGGCATCCACGGCACGTATTGGAGGTGCGGCGAAGTGCGCAGGGCGAGGAAGGCGAGGATGGCCGCAAACCCGGCGACGAGCGCGATCCGGGCAGACCGGGCCACGCGGGATTTCGGCTCGGTGGGATTCATCACGACGCCGCGGCGCGCGGCACGGTGGCGTCCGCAAAACTCGCGTTGGCCAGCCGCCGGCACGTTTCCAGGGTGTCGATGTCCGCGGAGGATTTGTCGGTGCGGATGCGCGCGATGCGCGGAAACCGCAGCGCGTATCCGCTCTGGTGGCGGTTGCTCGGTTGGATGGCATCGAACGCAATTTCCAGCACCGTGTCGGGCACGACCGCGCGGAAGCGTCCCTTCACCTCCGTCGTGTTGGCCAGGAAATGAGTCGTGAGCTGCGCGATCTCCACGTCAGTCAGCCCCGAATAGGCTTTGCCGACTGTGAGCAGCCGATCGTGCTCCGTGTCCCGGATCGCGAAGGTGTAGTCGCTGAGGACCTCGCGGCGCTTGCCATGACCGTATTCGACGCCAACCACGACCACATCGAGCGTGGCATAGGCCTTCTTCAGTTTGAGCCAGGCCAGCCCTCGCCGGCCCGGGGTGTAGATGCTCCTGGGATCCTTGGCCATCAGGCCTTCGTTACCGCGCTGCCGCGCAGCGAGGAAGGCTGCCTCGATCTCGATTGCGGTATGGGCCGCACGCACGGGCGCGGCCTGGAATTTTGATGAGGCGGTACCCTCGCCGCCGACTAAACGGGGCGAGGGCGCCCCGTCCCCATTCTTCAGCAACGACTCCAACAGCGCACGGCGCACTGCCAGTGGTTCCTTGAGGAGCGTGCGCCCGTTCAGCCACAGCAGATCGTAGAACGAAATCGAAACGGGCATCTCGGCACCGAGGAAGAAATCATCGCCCTTGCGGCCGAGGCGCTTTTGCAGGTCGGCAAAGGGCAGGGCCCGGCCGTCCCGCCAGGCGAGCAGTTCCCCGTCGCCGATGAAATCACCGGGCAAAGCCTGGGCCGCGCGCGCGAGGTCGGGAAACTGTCCGGTGATCCGCTTCAGGTCGCGTGAGTAAATTTCGACGCGCTCGCCGCGTTTGTGGAGCTGGCAGCGGATGCCATCGTATTTTTCCTCGAGCCAGATCGGCGGGCTGAGTCGTGCGAGGATTGCCTCCGCGGTCGGCTCGGGGCTCGCCAGCATGAACTGCAGCGGGTTGAAAACGTGGAGTTGGATCGCGTCGAGCGTGCCGTTTCGCGCAGCGCGGGTCACCTCGGCGATGTCGCCGGCCAGCATGTTCGCCTCGCGTAGCAGCTCGAGCGGCTGCCCGGCCGCCGCGGCGATGGCTTCCTCCACCAGCCCTTCCTTCAAACCGATCCGGAGATCGCTCGTGACGATCTTCACGAGATATTTCGCCTCCACCGCGGAAAGTCGCAACAGGAACGCCTGGAACAGATCGAGTTTTGCGGCCGGTCCGTGCGCACTGGCAATCTCGGCAAAGAAGGTGCTCACGGCGTCGAGCGTGACGTCCGTTGACTGGGCGCGGTGGGTGAGCAGCGCCTCGGCGGCATCCCCGGCGTCGGCGAAGCGGTGGTAGGCCGCGCGATAGTCGGCTTCGGTCATCTGTGCCACGTCAAGCACCGCGCGCTTGATCACGGCCCAGCCCATCGTGAGTACGCGGCCGTCAGATTGCGGGAAAGGGCGCGCGGTGAAAAAAAGCGCCGCGCGCGCCGCGTCATCCGGGGCCAATTCGGCAAGGTAGGCGCGGAGTAGTTCGATCTTCTCCAGTTTTTTCGGGGTTGCCTTCACTTGTTCGGCGACGACGGCGAAGCGGGCGAAGCCGTTCGCGACGGCGTCGGCAGTAGGGCCGGCGTCCGGCCTGCTCTCCTCGACCATCGTTGCAGGCGGGACGCCTGCGCTACTCCGGATCCCCAGTTCGAGCTGGTTGTCCTCGCCGATGGCCCAGGCTTCGATTCCGCGGTCGCGGAGCGTGAGCGCGAATTCCTGCGCGAAGCCGTGCAGCGTCAGCACGCGCTTCGGTTGCACCAGCTCGACGAAACGCAGCAGGTCCGGATAGTCGGCGTGGTCGGAGAGCGGAAACGCGGCATCGCACTGATAACGGTAAATCGCCCCGGGATCCATCGCCCAGCCTGTGATCATCGCCGTGCGACGACGCGGGATCTGGCGCAGGAACGAGGAGTTGTTACCCTGCGGAGCGCAGATGACGACGTGGCCGGCGACGTGCGCGGCGGAGAATTCACGGTACGGGGGAAACGCGATCCCCAGTTCCTCGTAGATGCGGGTCAACTTCAGGGTCGCCGGATGGAGCATCACCGGCAGCTTCGCTTCGGCCAGCCCGCAAAGCAGTTCCTGGCTTTTGCCAAGGCTGTAGCCGTATAGGACCGGCGTCTCGCCATCGTCGAGGCATGACTGGCAGAACGCAGCGATGTCGGCCAGCACTTGCGCCGTGGGCGGAAATACATAGTGCGGCCGGCCGAAGGTCGTCTCCATGATCAGGACGTCCGCGCGGGGCGTCGCGCAGGTTTCCGCGGAGCGACCCTGGCGCAGTTTGAAATCGCCGGTGTACAGGAGACTGCCGTGTGTCGCATGCTCGAGGAGGGACTGCGCCGAGCCATGGATGTGGCCGGCGGGATGCAGAGTCACGGCGCAGTCGGCGGTGAGTTGTTCGGTGTGTCCAAAAGGCAGGATGTGCTCGACCCGCTCACCGGGCATCCGCGCCTGCATGATCCGGGAGGTGCCGGCCGAGCAGAGGATTTCGCCATGCGGGGCGATATGGTCGGAGTGCGCGTGCGACACGAAAGCCCGCGCCACGGGGAAATGCGCGTCCAGCCACCACTCGATTTGTGGCAGCCAGACGCCGGCGCGAAACTCGACCCGCCATGACATTGTGCAAGCGTGCGAGGAGGCGTCGCGGCGTCAAAGCGCGGCGCACGGTTGCGCCGGCCAAAGTGGCACCGGCTTCCAGCCGGTGATGCGGCTTCGAGATTAAGAACGGAGATCTGCGGCTGGAAGCCGCAGCCACTCGGAGCCGGCAGGATGCCGGCGCTACAGCAGGGCCAAGGCACCGAGCGCGAGCAGCACGATCAGCGCGATGCCGACGCTCCACCAGTACCAGGGAATGCCGTTGACCTCCCGAGCGGCGTTGCGGCGACCTGCGCCTGTCCGCATCCCCGCCTTGCCATCCTCGGCGAACGCCTCGTCGGGCAAATCCACCTGGTCGTACACGCTCGTTTCCCGCCAGCCGGTGCGCTCATCCGCGCCACACTCGGGACAGGCTTTGGCCCCCCGCGGAATGGCGGTCCCGCAATTCGCACATTCGACGGGCGACCCTTCGGCTCCGCTCTGGGCAGGCGCTCGCTCAGGCATCGGGCGCGCGGAGGTACTTGAATTTCGCCAGCCGCCAGACCGTGACGAAAAACGCGGTGAGGGGCACGGCCAGCAACATGCCGAGGACGCCACCGAACGCGGTGCCCCAGAAGAAAATCGCCACGATGATCGCCACGGGATGCAGGCCGGTCTGGTGACCCATGATTTTTGGAGTGAGAATCCAGCTTTCGACGCATTGCACGATGGCTTTCACCAGCAGCACCAACCCGAGCAGTTTCCATCCGCCGTCAGGTGATTGGAAGAACGCCAGGGGCAGGGCGATCGCGAGCCCGACGATGGTGCCGAGATAGGGTACGATGTTGAGCAGACCCAGCGCGATTCCGATGAAGAGCCCGAACTTCAACCCGATGATCGAGAAGCCGAGCGCGAAGAGCACGCCCATGCAGACGGCGATGAGTAACTGCCCGCGAAAAAACGACTCGATGATCGAGATAAACTCGCTCGCCAGGAACACGACATCGTCGCGCACCTTCGGTCGGAGGAAAGGCAGGTGCCGGCCGAGATTGCGCGTGGGCTCGCCTCGCATCAGCAGGAAAAAGAAGAGGTAGACCGGAATGATTGCGACGTGGGTGATGAACGCCACCACTCCCAGGATTCCGCCAAAGGCCGCCCGCAGCGAGGGCACCGCGTGGGTGAAGAGGGTCTTGCTTTCCTCCGCGAGGGTGTCCGCGAACTTGCGCACGCTCGGGCTGTCGAGGTGCCGTTCCAGCACGGCAATCCAGTCGGGATAATGCTGCGTGACGTATGTGTAGACCTGGTTCCACAACGTCGGGACGTAGCCGATGAAGTCGACCAGTTGATCGATGAGCGGCGGCAGGAAGAGGATCAAAGCCCCGCCGGCGAGCAACACGAAGATGCCGTAAAGCAGGACGACCGAAGTGAGACGGCGCAGCTTCAGGCGGACCGCGACCGTCTCCACCAGCGGCCGCAGGATAAGGGCCATGACGCCCGCCACCGCGAGGGGCCACAACACCCCCGAGAAAAACATCATCAGCCGGCCGAGCACGATCACCGCGGCAATGAGCAGGGCGATGGAGCCGAGAAAGGCCGCGAGCGTGAGCGCCGTGCCCACGACGCTGCGCTGGCTGTCGGTCAAAAGCGGGGTGGTCGGCTCGGCGGGCATTCGGCGGCAGGAATCGGATACAAAGGACAGGAGAGGAACCGCGGTGGCCAGATCTTAGTGGCTGCGGCTTCCAGCCGCAGTTGGTTGAATGAGATTCCCGGCCCAATCATTTCCGCATCGAAAACGGCACAGCGGTTCCACCCGTATGGCTGCGCCAAAACCAACGCGCCATTGCCGGCAGCAGGATGATCGCCGCCACCATGTTCACCAGGAACATGAAGGTCAGCAGCAGTCCCATGTCGGCCTG
>JBKJRG010000710.1:0-2654 GCA_046594805.1 Opitutaceae bacterium
TTGTAGAACGCGCTCCGGCCGTAGAGATCGAGGAAACTGGGCGAACGGAACGCCGTGCCATAGCTGCCGCGCAACTTGACCGCGCGATTCGCGACGAGCCAGGCAGCGGTGGCGCGGCCGGTCGTGGCCCGGCCAAACGTATCGAAGTCGTCGTTGCGCACGCCGGCCGTCAGGTACACGTCGTCCCGCGGGGTGAACTCATCCTGCACGAACAGGGCCAGCAGCGTTTGCTTCTTGTTGATGTTGCCGAAGCCGGTGTTGCGCGTGTGATTCGCTTCCGCCGTCACGCCGGACGTAACCCGGTGCCGCGCCAGACCCGCATAGGTGGTCTGCGCATCTAGCACGGCCCGGCGGTTCTTGACCACGGTGACTTGGGTCGCGCGGCCGGTCCTCGGCACCTCCGCCACAAACCGCCGGTCCTGGCCACCCAGAACGGCGCGCGCAGTCCAGGCGTCCGCCAGTTTCAAATCGACGAATGCCGTCGCGAGCACGTTGTTCTCCCGCTCGAAGTTGTCCGGATCGTTCGTGTAACGATCCCCGGGGTCGCCGTACACGCCGTGGAACCAGCGGACCGTGCCGCCGATGGCCGCCCGCTCGCTGAGCTTGCGGTCGAGCCGGAGCGTGGTGTTGGCCGAGTCGAAGGAGTTGTTCGGCCGGTCGTTGTCGGTGTGGCCGCCCGCCGTCGAAAAATTCCAGGCGTTCGCGCCGCTTTCCCCTTGGGCGGAGAGGGTCCCTTGCACCGTGCCGAAACTGCCCGCCTCGGCGGCCACGCGTCCCCTCGGCGCGCCGGTGCCGCGCTGCGCCCGCAGGGAAACGACCCCGCCGACGGCCTCCCCGCCATAGAGCGTGCTTTGCGGACCGTGCGCGATTTCGAGGCTGTCGCAGGCGCCGACACAGGCGCCGCCGAGGAAGACGGCATAGTCGGTGTTCGGATCGTTGAGCCGCAGGCCGTCGACGAGAAAGAGGGTCTGGTTCGAGTTCGAGCCGCGCAAAAACAGGGAGGTGATCGCACCGCTGGCGCCCGAGGCGAACAAGGGCGCAGCAGAGCCCAGTGCACCGGACAGCGAGCGAATCTGGCGCCGGGCGAGGTCGGCCGCCGAAATCACCTCGACGGCGGAGCCGATGGTTTTCGGCTCCGCGGGCGTGCGGGTGGCCGAAGTGACGAAAGGCGTCAGCTGCGCTGGCGCGTTTTGGGCGGCCACCGATCCACAGGAGAAGGGCGTGATCGTGGCGAAATAAAACAAGGCGCGGGCGAAGCGCGCAGGGAGGGAGATGATTTTCATGACGACGCTGCTCTGGATGCGAAGAGCAGAGCCGCCTTGGGGCGGTGCCACTCTCACGGTTCATTTTTGCGATGAAGTTTGGCGATGACGCTCCATCCCGCCGGGCGGCGGAACGGGCGGCTCGCGTGAGTTTCCCCGGGGCAGATGTTCGGACTCCGCATTTTCCGCGCGGGGCGCGCTCTCGCGCGCCTCGCGCTGCCTCGCCCCTCGCCTTCACCCCCGCCGAAGCGGAAATTGGCTTTGCACGCGCCCATAAAGCGCGCTCGGGGTCTGTGATGCGTTACCGCAGCGCAACTGTGGCCGGTTTTCACGGCCTTCCCTGCTGACCGGAGTTTTCTAAAAGAACGACGAACCCGGGCAGGTCACTCGCGGCTCGGCGGGGCGGCAAGTCCAATCGTCGTCATATCGCATCAACCAATGCGGATACGTAGATATGACTTCTTGCAAAACATCAGGGAGCCTCTACTCTGCCGGCATGCCCCCCCCCTCCCTTGCCGATGCGACTGCCGGCCCCGCAGGCAACGCCGCCGCGGCCGCGCGCGCGGATGCGTTCCGTCTCCTTTTCGCCACGCGGATTGCCGTGCTCGACGGCGCCATGGGCTCGATGATTCAAACCTTCAACCTCGGCGAGTCGGACTTTCGCGGAACCCGGTTCGCCGCCCATCCGCACGAGCTGCAGGGGAACAATGATCTGCTGTCGCTCACCCGCCCTGACGTGATCGAGCAAATCCACGCTGATTATTTCGCCGCGGGGGCGGACCTGGTCGAGACCAACACGTTTAGCTCCACCTCGATTGCACAGGCGGATTACCGCCTGGAGGCCGCGGTCCGAGACATCAATCTCGCGGCGGTGGCGTGCGCCCGTCGCGCGGCGCAACGCACCGAGGCGGCAAATCCCGACCGGCATTGCTTCGTGGTGGGCGCGATCGGACCCCTGAACCGGACCCTGTCGATGTCGCCGGACGTCAATCGGCCGGATTTCCGCGCGGTCGGCTGGGAACAGGTGGTCGCGGCCTACACCGAACAGATCCACGCGTTGCTGGACGGCGGCGTCGATGCCCTGCTGGTGGAAACGATTTTCGACACCCTGAATTCAAAAGCCGCCCTCTTCGCGATCGAGAATGTCTTCGAGCAGCGGGGCGAGTCGTCCCGGGTGCCAGTGATGGTTAGCGTCACGATCACGGACGCCTCTGGACGCACGCTGTCGGGGCAGACGGTCGGTGCATTTTATATCAGCGTGGCCCACGCCAAACCATTTTCCGTGGGCATCAATTGCGCGCTGGGTGGGCGCGCAATGCGGCCGTACGTGGAGGAACTGTCCCGTCTGGCCCAGTGCTACACGACGTGCTACCCGAATGCGGGGCTGCCGAA
>JBKJRG010000593.1:0-3936 GCA_046594805.1 Opitutaceae bacterium
CGCCAGCAGAGGAGTGGGCACGGCCGGACGCCGCGGGGCGAGCAGCGACCAGTGTTCCTCGTATATCGCGCCCTCGACGACCCAGCGGCGGAGCAGCTCGATTTCGGCTTGCGTCAGCTTTTTGTGCGATTCCGCCGGAGGCATCTTTTCATCCGGATCCGTGGACACGATTCGCTCGACCAAGGCGCTCTGATCCGGCCGGCCCGGCGTGATGGCGGGCAGATATTCCCGCGCGGCGGTGGCGAATTCCGCGCGATCGAGCCGCAACTTTGCCTTGCGCGCACTGGAATCGGGCCCGTGGCACGCAAAACAATTCTCGGCGAGAATCGGCTGGATGTGGGCGTTGTAACTGAGTTTCCCGGTCGGCGAGGGCGCAGCCGTCGCGACGGCAGTGGCGGCGAGAGCAACGAAAACCAGGCGGCAGACCATGGGGAGGAAGAGCAACGCGGGAAGAGTGAGCGGCAGATCATAACCGCCCGCGGTGCGGCGCAAGGCCGGGTTCAGTGAATATTCACACTGAGAGAAAACCGGCGAGGGAAGCAGGAAACCAGGAGGCCAGGAAAAAACCCGGAGTTCGAAGACTCAGCTCCTGGATTCCTGGCTTCCTGCTTAACCCCTCGCCCCGGCGGAGCGCCCCGCTCTCGAACCGCTTGCGGTGCTTGCAATGAAACGCCGATTCGTTTTTCACTCCACGTCCGGCCTGCTCCCACCAGGCTTTTGTCCTTTCGCACAGGCGCATTCGCCGCTGCCAACCTGCGCGCTCCTCGTCCCGCGGCACAACCCTGGTCTCAATCACAAATCAAAAATGAGCTCTCACGTTCCCATGATCCCCTGCAGTGTCGCCGGCCCGCTCGGCGTGCTGCACCTTCCGCGTCTCTGGCTCAAAGTTTCCCTGGAAGCGCGCGGCAAGCTCGCCGCCGGTTATCCTGGCATCGGCAAAGGCTACGATCAAATGGTGATCGACGGACTGGGGCTGAAGGCTGACGCGGTGAAGAAATACATTTCCGAGAACAAGCCGACGTACGGCCAATTCGAGGCCTGGGTCAAGTCGCAGCCGGGCGTAAAGCTCGACCGCAATTCGGTCCACCGGCTCAACCAGTCGATCCTCAACTACCATCACGCCGAGGATCTCTCCAAGGAGATCCGCTCCTCGACCGGTTACAAGGAAGACGGCTCGGTCACGAGCTCCGCCTGCGAGCTCAACGCTCTCGATGACTGGCAGGCGTTTCACGCCGCAGAATTGAAGTAAGCGTGGCACCGGGGCGTCGCTTGCCGGCGCCCTTTTTTTGTTTAACCGCGGGCGTCGGCAAGCCACGCCCTATTTTCAGAATCTGCATATGAGTTCCGAGCGCATTGCCTTCGCGGGAGTCGGTCGTATGGGGGCCAACATGGCCCGCCGCCTCAAGGATGTCGGTTACACCATCACGGCCGTCTACGATGTTCACGCTCCGACGGCCGACGGCCTGGCGGGTGAAATCGGCGCGAAGAGCGCCCGCACGCTGGCCGAAGTCACGGCCGCGGCCGATGTCATCTTCACCGTCGTCACCGACGACCCCGCGCAGCTCGGCGTGTTCGCCGAGAAAGGCGATTCGCTGCTGGTCGGCGCCAAGGGCAAAATCTTCGTCAACTGCGCCACGATTACCCCGGCCACGCATGTCGAAGTGGAGCGCCGCGCCAAGGCAGTTGGCGCCGTTTCGCTCGAAGGCTGCATGGCCTCCTCGATTCCGCAGGCCCGCAACGGCACGCTTTATCTGATGTGTGGCGGTGAAAAGGCCTCCTTCGAGCGGGTGAAGCCGATCCTCGAAAAACTCAGCACCGCGCTTCGTCACATTGGTGGCACGGGCCAGGCGGCGCAGGTGAAAGCGCTCGTGAACATGGTCATGAACATCAACACCGCCGGGCTGGCCGAAGGCCTCGGGCTCGGCGCCGCGCTCGGGCTCAACCTCGACATGCTGCGCGAGGTGTTTGCGCAGACGGGTGCGAACTCGCAGGTGCTCAAGACCGATGGCGAGGACATGCAGAATCGCGCGCACGACTGTTATTTCTCCGGAGCCCATGCCGCCAAGGATTCCACCATTGCATGGATCCTCGGCACCCAAGCTGGCCTGAGCATGCCGCTGGCGGCGGCGACGAAACTTCAGTTCGACCGGATGGTCGCACTCAACCTCGGCCAGCTCGACAAGAGCGGTGTCGCCGAGCTCACGTTCAAGGGCCGCAGCGCTTAGCTTGGTAGGACCGGCGCTTGCCGCCGTGCCGTCGCGCGGCAAACGTCATGGCCGCGACGGCGTGCCGGCAAGCGGCAGCCCTACCGTCAAAAGCTGGGTGCCGGCGCTATTAAACTCCTTCCCATGAATAAACCCCTCCTCTCCCTCCTGCTCGCGAGCATCGCCCTCCTCGGCGACGCCTTCGCCGTCGAATACAAAGCGGTCAAGGATTTCATCCGCCTCCCCGAGGTGAATTCCAAAAATACCAACCAGCACGGCGACGTCGCCGTGAGTTCCAAGGGGGAAATCTACGTCAGCACCATGGATCCGGAGGCCGGCGTCCAGGTTTTCTCCGCCGATGGAAAATTCCTCCGCAACGTGGCGGGAGCGCCCAATGATTTCCATGGTTTCGTCATCCGCAAGGACAAGGACGGCGAATTCATCTACGGCCCGCGCGTGGACAAGCAGTCGATCATCAAGATGACGCTCGACGGCAAGGTGGTGCTCGAAATCCCCGCCGCTGCGATCCCCGACGAATTCAAGAACGTCGTTCCGCCCAATACCAAGAAAAACGCCAAGGGTGAAATCACCAAGAATCCCAATGAAGGTAAACGCATGCTGCGGATGACCGCCATGGACGTGGCGCCAAACGGCGATCTCTACGTGACGGACGGCTACGCGAGCGACTACGTCCATCGCTTCGATCGCAACGGCAAGTACCTCACCTCATTCGGCGGCAAGAAGGAGCCCTACGGTTTCAAAACGCTGCACAAGATCGCGCTCGATAACCGCTTCACGCCGGCGCGCATCATCGGCGTCGATCGCGCGAACGGCCGCGTCGTGCACATGTCGCTCGACGGGGAATTTCTCGGTGTCATCGCGACGGACCTGCTCCTGCCCGCGGCCGTCGCCGTGCAGGGCGATTATGCCGCAATTGGCGAGTTAAAGGGACAGGTCACGATTCTCGACAAAGCCGGCAAAGTGATCGCCCGGTTTGGCACGAACACGAACCCCGACGAGGCCGGCAAGAACAGCCCCGAACCCGCCAGGTGGCGTCCCGGCATGGTCACCGCCCCGCACGGCGTGGCCTTCACGGAGCGCGGCGACGTGCTGGTTTCCGAGTACAGCCTGTTCGGGCGCGTGCATCGGTTCAACAAGCAGTGATCTTGCTGTGGTAGGGCTGCCGCTTGCCGGCATGCCGTCGCGGTTATGACGTTAACCGCGCGACGGCGCGGCGACAAGCGCCGGCCCTACCCTGCAAGCGGCCGTTCAGCTCAGCGTCAGATCCGCCCGCTTCACTTCCTTCACCGGCCACTTCGTGACCGTCAGCCCCTTCGCTGAGCGCGAACTCACCGGAACGCTCGACAGGTCGAATTCGATTTCACGCACTCGCGCGCCGCTGCGGCCGTCGATGAAGATCTGCAGCTTCTTCGGCATCTCTTTCTCGGTCTTGCTCACCTCGAGATAAACGATCTTCGAACCCTCCGACTTCGCCAGCGGGTAAAGCTTGTCCCGCGAGAGCCCGCCGATCTGGAAACGCTTCGCGAAGGCCTTCCCTGATTCCTTGTCCTGATAGACCATGGTGTAGAAGTTCGTGTCACCGTCCTTCGGGAAGACCGCGCAATGGATGATGTCGCGGCCCATGAAAACCTTGTCGACCACCTTCGTCACCTTCAGCGAGCCATCGCGCATGATGGTCAGCGCGCTGTCGAGAATGGTGCACTCCTGCACG
>JBKJRG010000026.1:0-10352 GCA_046594805.1 Opitutaceae bacterium
ATCTGTCTCGATCGCGCGGGGAATGTCGCCATGCCCTTCAACACGGCAGGCATGTACCGCGGTTTCAGGCTTTCGACGGGCACGAGTGCCATCGAGATTTTCGGGGCGAAAAAATAACCCGCGATCCTGCCAGCGTTGTAGGCCAGCTCGCCGGCGAGCTGGCGGGTTCGCCCTTCGGCGCGCGACCTCCTATCCGCCAAGTCGGCGACCTGGTCTACAACCAGCGTCGGACATCTCAACGCTGCCCGTTACCGGGGCCAGGTTGTAGGCCAGCGCGCTGAGCTGGCGCGAGGGCACGGCGAATTGCCTTACAAATCGAATGTCGTGGAGAAAATGAACTGCCGGGGCCCGTTGATCCGGTATTGCCAGAAACGGCCGTGGGGGTTCACCGCGACTCCCTTCAGGCGACCGCCTTCGGTCACATTGCCGTTCTGGTTCGTATCGTATTTTCCGCCGCCAGCCTAACGCGGCGGCGGCGGAAGCGCGCCACCACCCTGCGCCCGAAGCACACTCAGGTTTTGGCGGGCCTCGCGCGAATTCGGATCGAGCTTCAGCGCGGCTTCATACTGGGCGAGCGCGCCGGGGAGATCACCCGCTTGGTAGCGGACACCGCCGAGGTTGATGCGCGCATCCACCAGGCCGGGCCGCAGGCGCAACGCCTCCTCGAGGCGCGCGGCGGCCTCGGGCAACCGGCCGGCCGTGGCAAAAGCGAACCCGAGATCGTTCAGGAAGGCGGCGTTTCGCGGCGCATGCTGCACCGCTCGCTCATAATGCCGGATGGCCTCCGCCGCGCGGCCTGCCCGCAGGTGGATCTTGCCGGCGTTGTTCCACGCCTCCGCATAATCCGGTCGAGCCGCGAGGACCCGCGCTAGCTCCTCCAAGGCCTGGTCCGCGCGTCCCCCCAGGTAGAGTGCATTGGCCAGATTGGCGCGGGCCTCGAGCAGCGTCGGTTGGACTTTCAACGCCGCGCGATACTCCGCGATTGCTTCCTCCACGCGGCCCTCCTGTGCCAGGGCGTTGGCCAGGTTGGTGCGGGCCACCGCGTCGTTTGGGTCAAGTTGCAGCGCCGCGCGAAACTGCGCCACGGCTTCGGCCGGCCGGCCGAGGGCGGAGAGCGACACGCCGAGATTGTTGTGCGGCGATGCGAACTGCGGGTCGTCCGCGATGGCTTGCTCGAAATGACGCACTGCTTCGACGTGGCGGCCCGAGTTTTGCAGCGCACTGCCCAAGCTGTTGTGCGCGGCGCGGGCAGTGGGATTGTGCCGCAAGGTGTACGTCCAAAGCGCCGTGGGATCGCGAAACACCTGCGCGTGCCGGCGGCTCAGGATCAGGAATACCACCGCTACGGCCACGCCGACGCCCTGTCCCATCCGGCGCCGCCCCGGCTCACCCGCCCCCAGCGCGCCAAGCCCCGCCGTCGCGACCCCAATCAGCCCGAGCATCGGCAAATACACGAAGTGATCGGCCACCCATGAATACTTCATGTAAGACATCCGCACGAAGCCCAGGACGGGCAGGAGCAAGCAGACAAAGGTGCCGAATCCGAAAATCACGTGGCGCCCCCACGTCCCGCGCCGGCGCCACGCGCCGACCACCAGCACGATCGCTCCCAGCCAGGGCAGGAAATCCGTCGCGTCGACCGGAGCGAGTTGCCACTGCGGATACACCGGCACCAGGTTCAACGGGACGACAAATTTCCACGCGTAAAATCCCGCCGCCAGCCCCGCCATCGCGATCCGCTCGAATGGCCCGCCCATCGGGATGTTCGCCACCGTGATGGCACGGGTGTGCTGGAAGTGGAGCGTCACCAGGCCGAGGACCAGCGAGACGAGGAAGAACGGGATCGTGGCGCGCAGGTGGCGGCCGGTGATTCCTCCCGACTTCCACCATTGGTGGAGGAGCAGCACCACCGGAAACATCACGCCGGAGGTTTTGCAGAGCAGCGACGCGAGGAACCAAAGGAGCGCGGCAAGGTAGTGCCTCCGGCGGCCACTTTCGTCGAAGTCGAGGTACGCGCTAAACGCGAGGAGCAGCGGCGGCAGCGCAAGGGTGTTCTTCAATTCCGCCACCCAGGCCACTGATTCCACTGCCAAGGGGTGCACCACGAAAAGCAACCCTCCCAGCCACGCCAAGGGAAGGCGCAGGCGCGCAAAAAGCCGCCACACCAGCAGTCCGCTCAACCCGTGCAGCGCAATATTCAGGACGTGGTAGCCGATCGGTTGATCGCCAAACATGCGCCACGCCATCCATTGCACCGTGCTTTTCAGCGGAAAATAATCCGTGTGGGCCGGCTCCAGCCAGATCGACGCGAGCCCGCCCGGGCCGCTGACCTCGGGGTTTTGGCTGAGTTCGGCCTTGTCGTCCCAGAGCCAGTCGCCGCGGATCACGGGCGAGTAGATGCTCGCTGCCGCCACGACGATAGCCGCCACCCGCAGCACCGACCAGAGCAGGCCGCGCGTCGAGACGGCAGCCAGCGGAGAAGATGGGGCACGAGATGAAATCACGGCGGAATCACACGGACGGAATCAAACGGGGCCGCCGGCAAATCCAGCCCACCGCGCCCAGCCAACCCAGCCACGCCACCGCCGACAGCACAAGCCCCGACGTAAACGTGCGCGGTCGGTATTCGAGCCGCAAGTGGTGTTTTCCGGTGGCGAGGGGAATGGCACGCAGGATGTAATTCGCCGGCAGAATTTCGTAGCTCGGCTGCGCGGGTTCGCCGATCGTCCGCACGCTCCACCCTCGGCTGAACAAATCGGTGATCAGGAGCAGCGTCGGAGCCGTCACCTCGGCATCGATGGTCAGGGTGTCGGGACCGGAGGCGGACACGCGCACCGTCCCGGGCTGCGCGACGAGTTGCGGCCGCGGCGACGGCTCTGTTTCCAGCACCACCGCATGACGCGGATCGAAGCCGGGCGCGGTCATGGCGGAAAAAACGGCATCGCGATCCTTGGCCACACGGTACGATGAAACCAGCAGCACGTGCGGCAGCGGGTTCGGCACGTCGACCACGCTCACGCCGGTCGGCGCGGGCACGAAGGCATAACGGCAACGCAACATCGCGTACCAGGGGTGCACGGAGGCAAAGTTGAGATTCTGCGTGGCGAGGCTCGGATCGCCCCCCTGGGTGAAGGTCATGAATTCCGCGTAGCGCCGGAGCACGCCCGGGTCGTTGCCCCAGAGATCGGGCGCGCCCAGCAGGTAGCCGTTGTTCGGGCGCGCGAGGTTCAGCACGCGGAAATCACCCGGGTTTTTTCGGACGAACTCCCGTAACTCCGCCGGCATCGCCGTCGCCACCGGGGTCATGGCCATCTGCGTCGAGGCAAAATGAATCATCTCCACAGGGAGCAGCGCGACGACCGCCCACGCCAACCAGCGGTGCCGGGAAGCCCACGCGAGCCCGACGCCCGCCAATAGGCAGATTCCAGCGGCGCGCAGCAGCGTACTGGCCGCGTGCGCCGCGGCGGCGGCTGGAAATGCCGGTCGCACCTGGAGGTTCTCATCGCCCTGGCCTCGGATCCACTCGAACAGATTTTGCACCAACCCAGGGCGCCACCACAGCACGAGTGCCGCCGCAGTGAGAACCCCTCCGGCCACCAGGGCCCCCCACCCCACGCGGCGCGCATCCCTGCGCCCGGTTAACAAGCCGTCGATGCCGTGCGCCACCGCGAGCAGCACGAAGAGCAACGCTGGAAACGTGAACTTGGACATGCCCCGGAATTGGCCAAATCCCGGCACATACTCATAAAGCAAACGGTACACCGGCAGATGCCGGCCCAGCGCCAGCACCAGCAAGACGAGTCCAACCAGCAAATCCAGCCGCACCGCGCGGCCGCGGCCACGCTCCGATGCCGCTGCCGCGGCGAAGATCAGGCCGATGACACCGACGTGGATCGACATTTCCCAAATGTAACCACGGCCCCAGTACGGGTGCGCTCCCACGTCGGCGTCGCCAAAGAATCCGGGCGCGAGGGCCGTCAGCAGGTTCTCCGGCGGCAGCGCAAACGCGCTGGCAAAACGAAAATCCAGCCGGCTCTGCCGCACGCCTTCGCTGGTCGCTTCAAGGCCGGGCAGGAGCTGCGCGGCCGCGAGCACGCCCGCCGCTACTGCCACCAGCGCGACGGCTGGCAATGCCCGCCGGCGCGTCGCGGGTTCAAAACCGCTCGCCACCAAGGCGTGCACGCCCGCGGCCACGCCAAAGAAAAAAACGTACTGGACTTGGCCGGCGAGGATTTGCAGCGCGAGCGCGGCACTCGCCACCAGCAGACCGGCGGGGCGCCGGTCGCGCCACCAAGCCTCGAGACCGCCCAACGCCCACGGCGCCCATGCCATGGTGCACAGGTTGGAAAGATGCCCCGCATAGATGTGCGGGAAAACCGCCCCGCTCAGCGCGACCGCGAAACCCGCCACCGTGCCAGCCACCGGCTGCAAACCGCGTTGCCGGACCCAATGCGCGAGCCCCGCGCCGAGGATCAGCAGGTGGAGCAGCACGGAAAAATTCAGCGCGCGTTCCAGTGGCAGCACGACGAACACCAGGTTCAACGGATAGAGCAGCGCCGATTGAAACCCGCCGAGGAAGGGCTGGCCGGCATAGGTGTACGGGTTCCACAACGGCAGGTCGCCGGCCCGCAGGCTTTCCGCCGCGAACGTCCGCCACGCGATAAACTGCCCCACTAGGTCGGTATGCGGCGCGCCCATAGCCATGCCGCGCGGGAAGAGCCACACGGCGCCGAACGCCAGCGCGGCCAGCAGGCCAAAGCACCGCCACGCGCCGCGAGAACCGGCCGCCGCGGAAGGGCCGACGGGCGGAGTGCCGTGCATCATGGCGGGTTCGCGCCCTGACGCAGCGCCTCCAATTGCTGCCGCGCCTCAGCGAGCGCCGGATTCAGGCGCAAGGCCTCCACGAACGCCGCTTCCGCGGGCGCGCGCCGGCCCAGCTGGAGCAGCGCCCGCCCCAGGTTGTAGTGCAGCTCCGCCCGCTCGGGTTGGGCCTTCAGCGCCGCCTCATAGTGGGCTTTCGCCTCCTCCGGCCGGCCCGAAGCCGCCAGCGCGATGCCATAGTTATAGTGCGCCTCCGGGTAACCGGGCTTCAAGCGAAGGGAGCGCTCATACTGTTGCATCGCCTCATTCACGCGGCCCGCGCCAGCGAGTGCCACGCCGTAATTCGAGTGGGTTTCGGGATCGGGCGCGAGCTGCAGTCCCCGGTCGTAGTAGTCCAGCGCCTCCACCGAACGCCCGGCGAAGAAAAGCGCCACCGCGAATTCCTTGTAGGCCTGCGCCCAGTCCGGCTTCGCCCGCAGCGTCTGCTCGTAGTGCGCGATGGCCTCAGCCACGCGATTCGCGCGCAGCAGGGCGGCCGCGAGTTTCAAGTGCAGCTCCGCCACGAACGGGCCCTCGGAAACCAGGAGCGCCGCTTCCGCCTTGGCCTCGTCGAGCCGGCCAAGATTGATCAGCGCGGCGGCCCGGGTGAAATGCCCGGCCGGGTACACCGGTCTCAATCGCACCGCGATATCCGCGTGGTGGAGGGCCTCGGATAGATTGCGCTGGCGAATCAAGGTCGTCGCCAGGTTGTTGTGCGCGATCCATGAGCCGGGATCCTGCCGCAGGATATGGCGCCACAGCGTGGCGTCACCTTGGTACAGTGCCGCGTGCTGCCGCGTCTGCCCGACCGCGGCCACCGCCAGGACCGCCGCCCCTCCGGCCACCATCCCGCGCCCCATCCGCGAATGGCGCCAGCTCATTTCCGCCCCTGCGACGACGAGTCCGATCAGCCCGACCAGCGACACGTAGGCAAAATGATCCGCGACCCACGCGAAATGCAGGTAGGACATGTTGATGAGCCCGAGCACGGGACCGACGTTAAGGACGAACCAGGCCAGCCCCAGGATCGCATGCCGGCCCCACGTGGCACGTCGACGCCAGCAGCCGAGGAACACCAGGGCAACCGCCAGCCACGCGAGCAGACCCAGCCACGGGGAATCAGCGAGGATGTCGCGCGGATAAAGTGGCCGCAGTCCAATCGGCACCAGGCATTTCCCGAAATAAAACCCCAACGCCAGGCCCGCTCTTCCCACCCGCTCCAGCGCGCCGCCGGATGGAATCGTCAGGTCGCCAATTGCCCGGGTGGACTGGAACCACACCGTCACCGCACCCAGCACCACGGCGATGATTAAAAACGGCAGCACCGTCCGAAAATCGCGGCGCTCGAGCCGGCCGCGGTGCCACGCGAGGTAGACGAACAGGAAAACGGGCAGCGCGACCACCGAGGTTTTGCACAGCATGGCCGCGGCAAAAAGCCCCACGGCCCAGGCATAATCCCGCCGGCGCCCCCGCTCGGTGAAGGCCATGAAACGATCGAACGCCAACAACAGGGGCGGCAGTGAAAGCACGTTTTTCAGCTCAGCGATCCACGCCACCGATTCCACTGTGAGCGGATGAAGCGCGAAGAGCAGGCCGCCCAACCACCCGCACCGCAGCCCCAGCCGGCACAGCAGCCGCCAGACCAGAAGCGCGCTCAGCAAATGCAGCCCGAGATTCGTGACGTGGTAGCCAGCGGTCGCGTTGCCCCACAGGTGCCACTGCACCCATTGCACGGTCGATTTGAGCGGGAAGTAATCCGGCAGGACTTCGCCGCGCCAGATTTTGCCCAATCCCGCCGGATCCTTGATCAGCGCGTTCTGGACGATTTCCGCCTCGTCGTCCCAAACCCAGTCGCCGTGCAGCGCCGGGGCGAAGGCATACCAGCCGGCGAGGAGGATCACCAGCGCCCCGAGACAGCGAACGAACGGCGCGCGACGGGCCGACACCCATACGCGGTGGCTGGGAGCAATGGGCACTGCGTTCGGGGAAGGCACGGAAGGGGCAGCGAAGATTCGAGGGGTCGAGGTGATGCTGGTTCCCTGCCGCCCCGGCAACGGCAGGCCGGCCGGATGCCGGCGCTACGTCAGGAGTTGGCGCGCGTCGTCGCGCGCATTCGACAAATGTCGACTACCAGCCGGAACACGTCGGCGACCTGGATTTGCTTCATGCACTGGTTGTCGCGGCAAGCGGTCTGGCGGTTGTTGAACGCGTTCACGCAGGGACTGCACGCCAGTCCCAGCCACACCGGATGACTGCGCGGCCCCAGCGCGGCGAACAACGCGGGCGTTTCCGGGCCGAACAGCGCCACGACATCGATCGTGGTCATCGAGGCAAAGTGAGCCGGCCCGCTGTCGTTGGTGACGAGCACGTCCGCGCAATCGTAAATCACCAGCAGCTGGCGCAGCGTGGTCCGGCCCGCCAGGCAGCACGCGTGCGCCGAACCGACCCGATCGACCAGCGCCTGGATCGCGGGCGCCTCGGACGGAGCGCCGGTAAACGCGACCATGGCGTCCGGAAATTCCGCGATGACTCTCTGCGCCAGCGCGACGTAGTTCTCTCCTTCCCATTTGCGCAGCGGCAGGAGATCGCTCGCGTTGGCATTCAGCAGAATGAGTTTTTGACCGGAACGCACGCCAGCCGCCTGCAGAATTTCACGGGCTTCCGCCTGTTCCGCGGCGGACGGCTCGAAGCGCGCCATCGCCGGGGTCAGCGTCGGCACCACTGGGAAAGTCGGAAACGCCGCGGGGTCCTGGTCGAGCGCCAGGACGAGGCTGGTGAAGAGCCGGGCCGTATGGAGGTGGGGATTATAGAGGACGCGATGCGTCATCAAGTCGCCGCGATAGGGACCTTCGCCGAAATAAGTATGGAAGCCCACGCGCACCCGCGCCCCGGTCAGCCACGCGATCAAGGCCGAAAAGCGCGTGAAGAATTCCATGTCGACGCACGCCTCGATCCCGAGCTGCCGGATGCGGCGGAGTTGTCCCAGCCCGCTCCACGCCATCTCCACCGCCGACCCGGTCCGGACGGTCAGGACGTTTTCCCGCGGCAAGAGCCCGAGTAGGTCGACGATGAAGCGGTTGTTCTCGAAAACGAGGAAGTAGACGTGGGCGGCGCCCACTCGCGCCACCGCCCGCTCAATCGCATCGAACGCGAGGACGGTGGATCCCTGCTCGGCCAGCTTCACAAACACAATGCTTCGCGCAGGTGCAATCGGGAGACGCGAACCAGAGACGCCGCCGAGTTTGCGGAGCACCGTGGCGATGGCGCAGCCCGGCACGCCGACGCGCCGATCGAGCCACTGCAAGACGCGAACCTTTTCGCCGAAACCGCTCACAGACGCGGCGTGCGCGCGCACGGCGCATTAAGGCTGGAGAAAAAGGCACCTTGCATCGCCTCCACGAATGCGACGGCCCCCAGCGATGCCGAGCATAAAGTGCGGCAGGTTTCCGTCGTGGCTGCGGCATCTTGCCGCAGAATGCAGGCACCAGTCGCAGAATGCCGCAGCCACTCGTCGGAATTAAGCAGGAAGCCAGGAAACCAGGAGCAAGGCACTTCGCCATTCCGGTGCGGCCCTTGGGCTTTTCCTGGCTTCCTGGTTTCCTGCTTCTATTCAGCGGCTCCAGAAAATCACTTTTTCGTCGGCGCCGGGGAGTCCGGCGCCTGGCCGCCTCGCCCGCCAGATTGCGGCGGCGGCGCTGGCGGCAGCTCGTTCGGCAGCACGTCCGCACAGAGCGCGAGCACCTCGATCAACGTGAGTCCTGACTGGGCGGCATCGTTGGTCGAGACGCCGGGTGCTTCGTGGACCGAACTCAAAACGTCAGGCGGATTGACCAGCCGCGTCGTCGCCAGACGCGCCCGGCTCAGGGCGGCAATCGCGCGTTGCGCAAAGGCGGGGTTCTTCGTCTGCGCGTAGGCCCAGGCCGCGAGCCGCGGGCCGCCCTGCGCCGACTCTACATACTGTCCGTCGGCGCCCTCGTTGCCCGTCTCGCGATCCTTGTCGAGCACGTCGGCGGGTGCAGCTCCCAGCCGGCAATACTGCAGCCAGGCCTTCGCGAAATCCGCGCGGCCGAGCAGCGGCACCAGCTCGAACATCACCTGCGCGCCGCCTTGGATGGTGGAGAGATTATAGTTCACCGGCACCTGCTTGCCCTCGACCGGATCCGGGATCGGCAGCAGCTTGCCGGTCGCGGGATCGTATCCGACGGTCATGCTGCCGCCGCCCTTAAGCGGGCCAATGCGTCCCCCGCCAATATCGGGATTCAAGCCGTTGCGCACGCCGCTCCGCAGCCAGTACGGCATGGCGAGGATCGAATCCACGCCCGCAATGATCCGGTCGCGCCACTTCACGTCACCGGTCCGCTCCCACTCGGTCATCCAGTTGCCGGCGAGCGCGAACCAGTCCGGCCCGATCCTCAGCCGGCCCGGCACTTTCGGATCCTGCGGCAGCACCGGTTGCGCGAGCCGCATCGGGTCGTGCTTGATCGCGGCGAGATCCGCCGTGACCTGCGCCCGCATGATATCCCCGGTGCGTTCGTCGGTCGTGAGATAATAGAATGGACGCCATTGGGCCGACTGGCTGACGCGCATCTCCTTCGCGCCATCGCCCCACTTCACCACGTTGTGGCGCGACCCCAGCCCCGCCATCGGGCCCAGGTGATAGACATTGGTCTCGCTCGTGTTGCGCGTCTGCGCCTCCGCCATCCGGAATACGTCGGCGCGCCCGGTGCGCAAAAAACTGTACCAGACCCACAGCGGCACGCCCAACTCCGTGTTCTGCCAAGCGTGCCCGCCCCAGTCGTAATACCACACATGCGCCGCGTGGTTGTAGCTGTGGATGTAATCGCCAAACACCCAGAAGCCGTACCAGTAGCGCTCGTCCACCTGCTGCTGGTAGAACGCCAGCATCGAATCCAGCTTGTCCTCGACCGCGGCTTTCAGCGGCGTCGAGCGATCCGGCAGGCTCCAGACTCCGAATACGCCGGTGGAGTGAATGTGTTTGGGTGAAGCCACGAGCAGCTGCGTCCTCTCGCCCGCCTGGGCCATCGCGACCAGGGCGGGTTTCGCCGGCACTTCGCCGCTCGGAAAAATCGTCAGCTCGCTCGTGCGCGCCACGCCGTGGGCCGTGCTCATGCCCTGCTGCACGTCCTCATAGGTCGCGTTCAAGCCATGGGCCCGCGTCGCATAGTGCCGCATGTCCATCGCCGGCCCATCCGGCGACCAAAGCCACGCGGTCAACTGCGCCGTGCCTTTCGCCGCGTCACGAATCTCCAGGCCGGTGGGATAGGACTGCCAGAAGTTCTTCACGCTGATGGCCAGCCCGCCGCTCACGTCGCCCACGAAGCCCAGTCCCGACGCCCGCTTCCCCGCGCCGGCGAAGATCCACGCGCTTTGCGGATTCGTGCGCTTGTACACCGTGAAGCCATCCGGTGTCGGCTGCGTCAGCTTGTAGTCGCTCCAGATCGCATGCTGCTCCGTTTCGCTCGCGGCATAAA
>JBKJRG010000107.1:0-5856 GCA_046594805.1 Opitutaceae bacterium
GTCGTGGACCCGCAAGGTCAACCACCCGTCCGAGGTCCTGAAGAAGGGCGACGAAGTGGACGCGATCGTGCTCGACGTGGATTCGAACCAGCAGCGCATCAGCCTCGGCATGAAGCAGCTCGCGGTCGATCCGTGGTCGGACATCGATTCGTTCTTCAAGATTGGCGACGTCGTGAAGGGCAGTGTGACCAAGATCACCTCCTTTGGCGCGTTCGTGGAGCTGAAGGACGGCATCGATGGCCTCGTGCACATCTCGCAGATCAGCGAGGAGCGCATCGACAAGGTGAAGGACGTCCTCAAGCCCGGCCAGGAAGTCGACGCCCGCGTGATCAAGATCGATCGCGAAGAGCGCCGGCTCGGCCTGTCGATCAAGGCGGCCAACTACTCGGAGTCGCAGCTGGCGGCGGAGACCTCGGCTTACGAGGCGCTCAATCGCAGCGCCGGCAACGACATGATGAACCTCGGCGACATCCTCGACGAGGCGGCGAAGAAGGAATAAGTGACTTCATCGTAGCGCCCGCGGGCGTCGACGAGCGACGCCCCTACACGATCTCAAAGCCGCCCGGAGCAATCCGGGCGGCTTTTTTTGGATCGCGCGGGCGCATCACCCGCACGTTCCGCCGATCGTCCGTCTGGTAGGGCTGGCGCTCGCCGCCATGCCGTCGCGCGGGCCGGGTTCGAAGATCTCGGGTTTTCGCAGGCGTGTTCCGCGGCGGCGTGGCGGCAAGCGCCAGCCCTGCCACGACCGCCACTCAACTCACATACTTCTGCACAATCGGAATCCGCCGGCCGACGCCGAAGGCGAGCGGCGTGATCTTCAGGCCGGGCGCGGCCTGCTTTCGCTTGTACTCGTTCAGGTCGACTCTCCGCACGATGTCGTTGACCACCGCCTCCGCGAAGCCCTGGGCGATGAGATCACGCCGCGACAGCCCTTCCTCCACGTAACCCTTCAGAATGGCATCGAGCATCTCATAGGGCGGCAGACTGTCCTGATCGGTCTGGTCCGGTCGCAGCTCGGCGCTCGGCGGCTTGTCGATTGAGGAAGCGGGAATGATTTCCTTCTCGCGATTAATCCAGCGCGCGAGCGCGTAGACCTGCATCTTGAAGACATCGCTGATTACGGCGAGGCCGCCGCACATGTCGCCGTAGAGCGTGCAATACCCCACCGCCATTTCGCTCTTGTTGCCGGTCGTGAGCAGGATCGAGCCAAACTTGTTCGAGAGCGCCATCATCAACACCCCGCGGACGCGGGCCTGGATGTTTTCCTCCGCCACATCGCGCGGCCGGCCGGCGAAAATCGGCCCGAGCGACGTTTCGCACGCCGCGACCGCGTCCGCGATCCCGATCGTCTCGAAACGGATGCCAAGGTTCTCCGCCAGCCGCCGCGCGTCCTCCCGGGAATGATCCGAAGAAATCGCCGAGGGCAGCGAGACCCCCATGAGATTTTCCGGGCCAAACGCGGCCGCGGCGATCACGCCCACCACCGCCGAGTCGATCCCGCCCGAGAGCGCGATCAGCGCGCGCTGGAAGCCACTCTTGTGCGCATAATCGCGCAGGCCCAGCACGAGCGCATCGAACATGTCCTTCAGCTCATCTTGCGCGAAAGTGCGGTGCAGCGAGGGCGCACCGAAGGGTGCGTTGGTGCCCACATTCGACTTCACCTCCACCACCCGCTGATCCTCCGCGAAGGCAGCGAGACCGGCGACGATCCGGCCTTGGGCATCGCAGACGAGGCTGCGGCCATCGAAGATCAGCTCGTCGTTGCCCCCGGCGCAGTTCACGTAGGCCACGGGGCAGCCGAGGGAACGCGCCGCATCGCTCACCACGAAATTCTGCCGGACGTCCTCCTTGGTGCTGTGCCACGGGCTCGCGGAGAGGTTGACCATGAAATCACACTTGCTCCCGGCCAGTTGCTCGATCGGCGTGCGGCCGGTATAAAGCCGGCGCGTGCTGAGGGTGGGGTGAGTCCAGATGTCCTCACAAATTGTCACGGCAATCCGGTGCCCGGCATGCTCAATGACGGTCGGTGCGTTTCCGGGCTCGAAATATCGGTCCTCGTCAAAAACATCGTAGGTCGGCAGCAGGCACTTGCGCGCCATGGTGCCGACCTTGCCGCGGTAGCAAAAAGCGGCGGAGTTGAAGAACGGCCGCCCTCGTCCGCTCGGATTCGGCTCCACCGTGCCAATCAACGCGGGCACCGCCCCGACCGCCGCGGCTATTTCGGCCAGCGATTCGGCCACGTCGGCGACGAAACGCCGCTTGAACAGCAGGTCGCGCGGCGGATAGCCGCAAACGGCGAGTTCGGGGAACGCGACCAGCTGAGCCCCTTGCGCCACGAGGGCGGCATAGGCGTCGAGGATTTTTCGGCGGTTGCCGGCAAGGTCACCGACCGTGGGATTGAGCTGGGCAAGGCCTAGTCGCATGGCAAAGACCCGCCAACGTGAAGGGCTTTGCGCCAGGAGACAACTCGCAAGCGCCCGCAACCCGGGCTTGCGCTGTGCGTCAGGCCCACGATTTGCTGTTATCTTCCATTATGCGATTCGGACGGACCGGCTGTTTTCTCCTCTGCATGACCCTGGTCGCACCGCTGCGGGCGGCCCAACCGGAAGTTCTGACGCTCGAGCAGGTCTTTGCTTCGGCGGATCGGGTCAACCTTTCCGTGCTGCTCAGCCGCGAAAACGCGGCGCAGGCGCGAGAAGTCGTCAATCAACAGCGTGCCAGCACCCTGCCCTTGATTGACGCCAGCGTGCAGCAGCGCCGGTCGCAGGGGGTGAGTATCGCCACGGTGGTGGTGAGTTCGGGGCGGCCGGCCAGCCGCTTCGACGCGCTGGTCACCGGCAGTTACGCGCTGTTGAATTTCCAGCGCCTTTCCGCGCTGCGGAGCGCGCGGGCGGGCGTGGCGGTGGCCGAGGCGAACTACGCGGCGATCGTGCAAAGCGTGCTGTCGGACGTGGCCGAAACCTATTTCGCGCACCTGCGCAACTTGCGCCGGCTCGACGTGCTCGATGCCAATATCGCCCGCGCGCGTTCGCTCTACGGGCTGGCGGGCAACCAGCTCACCGCCGGGGTCGCCACCCAGATCGATGTGACCCGGGCCGAGGCGCAGGTGGCCCAGGCGGAGCAGGCGCGGCTGCAGCAGGAGACGGTCGTTTATCAAAGCGAGATGTTCCTGAAACGGCTGCTCGACCTCGAGGTGGCCCAGCCGGTGCGGCTCGCGAACATCGAGCTGCGTCGCGCTGATCCCGCGCTGTTCATCTTCGCCGATCAGAAAACGGCGTTTGAGACGCGCGCGGATCTCATCGCGGCGCAAAAGTCCCTCGCGCAGATCCAAATCGACGTGCGCACGGCGCGCTACGAGCGACTACCCTCGCTCAATCTCACCGGCTCCTACGGCTGGGCCTCCGTGAAGTACGACGACCCGGACAAGCAGGATCAGTGGTCGGCGGGCATCGGCCTGAGCCTGCCGATTTTCGACGGCATGCGCTCGGGAGCGAACCGGCGGATCGCCTTGTCCCGCCAGCGGGCGCAGGAAATGCGGCTGCACAGCCTGCAGCTGCAGATTTCAACCGAGCTACGGCTCGCCCAGCAGGACGCGAACTCGCGCAACGCGCAGATTGCCGTGGCCGAAAAAAGCCTGCGGCTGGCCCAGGAGGAGCTGCGGCTCGCGCAGCACCGCTATCAAAACGGCGTGGCCGACAACCGCGAAGTGGTGGAAGCGCAGACCCGGCTGGTGGTGGCCGACGACAATCTGGTCGAGGCGGTTTTCCAGTATAATCTGAGCCGCGTTGAGCTGGCCCGCGCCCGGGGCGATGTGCGCTCGGTCCTCGCGGAGAAGGTGCCGTGAGCCTTGGTGTGAAGGTGGGGCCGGTTCTCCGAACCGGCCTGGGTTCCCGGGTAATCTGGGCCATGCGATTCGCCTCGCCGCCGCAACCCGGGCCGGCTCGGAGAGCCAGCCCCACCTTCGGCAGGAAAGCCTCGCGGGGATGAACTACTCCCGCCCGCGGTTGATTCTCGCCTCGGCTTCCCCGCGACGCCGCGAATTGCTGGAGGAGCTGGGCGTTCCATTCGAAGTGATCACGGCCGAGGTGATCGAACACGAAGAATCCTCCACCGATCCCCGCGTCATGGTAGCGCATAATGCCGCGCTCAAGGCCGACTGGGTCGCTGCCCGGCACCCCGATGCTTTCGTGCTCGGGGCCGACACGACGGTTTTCCTCGACGGCCACGCCCTCAACAAACCCCGCGACACTTCGGAGGCCCGCGCGATGCTGCGGCGATTGAGCGGGAGCACTCACACCGTCTTCACGGGCCTGGCCCTTCGCGCCGTTCACGCCGGGCGGCGAATCGACGAAGGCGAGGCCAGCGAGGTGACGTTCAAGGTGTTGGACGATGCCATGATCGAGACCTATCTGGGACTGGTCCACACCCTCGACAAAGCCGGGGGTTATGCGATTCAGGAGCACAGCGAACTCGTCGTGGCGGGCTACCGCGGCTCCCTCTCCAACATCGTTGGGCTCCCGCTGGAAACGACGAAACAAATTTTGACGCGCTGCGGTCTCCTGCCATGACTTGTTTGGTTGAATTGCGTCCAGTCCCTCTGAAATGAGCCACAGTCTTGCCAGCCCGCCGCCTTTGACCGCGCTCCGCGGTTTCTGCGCGCGGTCGTGGACGGATCCGGACACGCGGTCGACGATGGTCGGCTTGGGGGGCGTGCTGCTCTTCATCCTCCTGAACTTGCTGATGTGGATCCTCGATCCGCCGATCTTCCGTTTCGATCCGCTCGCGATTCGACCCCAAGCGACGCCGCGCGAGTTCAACATTGAGCTGGAGCCGGAAACGTTTGCCAAGGCGCTGCCGAAGCCGGCGCCGCCCTTCAAGTTTGTCGAGACGAACCCGGACGCGCCGGATAATACGCCGGACAAGACGGAAAATTTCTCCGACCGAAACCAGCAGGTGGCCCAGGAAAAGCCGACGCCCGACGGACGCAGCGACCGGCCGGCGATCGATGGGAAAAAGGACTTCCAGAACAACCAAATTGTCAGCGGTCAGCTCTCGAAGCCGATTGAACACATCGAGGCATTGCCGCCGGTCGAGGTCGCGCCCCTGGAGCCGATCGTCACCACGCCGAAGGCGGAGCAAAACCCGCTGACTGGCTTCGAAAAGAAGGAAGGCGAGAGCAAGGAAAGCTTCGGGAGCAACATCGCTAAAATCCCCGACAACATCCGGCCCGTGCCCAATCGGGTCGAGGGGGCGAAGGATGTGCCGCTGATCGAAGGGGCCACCGTCATGCAGCCGTCGATCGACCCGAAGCGGCCGCGCGCGCGGCCGCAGGTCGTCAAACAACAGCAGGTGCGACCGGCGATCCTCGCCGAGAACAAGTTTGGCACCTCGAATATCGGCCCCGTCGCGTACGATGCGAAGTGGAGCAGCTACGGCACGTACCTCCAGCGACTGATCGAGTCGGTCCAATTCCAGTGGGAGCGAATTCTAATCGAGGGGAAAACCTATCCGCCCGGCGGCACGACCGTCAGCGTGAAGTTCATCCTCGATTCGGAGGGCCGGATTGCACGGATCGTCGACGTGGATAATCACTCCACCGAGCAGGGCCGCAATGCCTGCATCAGCGGCATCACCGACCGCGCCCCGTATGGCCCCTGGACCGACGACATGAAGGCCGTGCTCGGCGAGCAGCAGGAGCTGACGTTCACGTTTTATTATCAGTGAGCGCGCCGCCGGAGAGCTTTTGGCCCGCGCTGCCCCTCGGTCGCGGGGTCATGCTGCTCACGCACGACGCGAACGGGGTGGCGGCCTTCAACAAACCAGTCGGCGTGTTGTCCCACCCGAACGATCCCGGCG
>JBKJRG010000528.1:0-7723 GCA_046594805.1 Opitutaceae bacterium
TCTTTCGTTTTGGCCGCGTAAATGTAGGCCAGCTCGCTTGCGAGCGCGGTTTGGCGCGCGCAAGCGCGCTGACCTACGGTAAAGGCGTTTGAACAGCCAAAACGAAAGACCATGGCCAGCTCGCTGGCCTACAAGAAACGAGTTCTGTTGTAGGCCAGATCGGTGACCTGGCTGCCGCGCCCCTCGCCAGCTCAGCGCACTAGCTCCGGCTTGGCGGTGGCGATCGTCATCTGCGTTGGCAACCGAAACACTTTTCCGTCTTTCGTCGCGAAATAAAGCGAGGAGGCGGTCGCTTCCAAAGGCGAACCATCCGCCCAGAACGAATAGAAATCGGGGTGCGCATTCACCGGCTTCCGCGCATAGGTATGATTGTAACGCGAGTCATGCGTCAGCGTATGCGCGATTGTCCAGGAGTTGCCTTGATCGCGGCTGACCCACGCCACCATGTCGCCGCCCGTCCCAAACGGCTGCGGCCCCGGCGCCGTCGGCGCAATCACCCGCCAGCCGCCATCGCCTTCGATGTAAAGCGAGCCGTGATCGTAATTGTGATCTGAGGTCGTGAACGGGCGGCGCTCCCAGGCGCGGCCCGTCCAGCGGGCGGTGTGCCATTGGTAAGGACCGGATTTCGGGCCGGGGCTGTAGCCCTTCGAGGTGAGGTAAAGCACCACCGGCTCCCCGGTGGACATGAACGCGATGTCCTTCAAGTACACGTTCAGGTTCTCCGCCCGATAATCATGCACCAGCGCGGGATTGGCGGCTTCCGTCAGCGGGAGGGTGACGGCCTTTCCGTCGACCGTGGTCCACGATTTTCCGGCGTCGCGGGTTTCGAGATAATAAACGTTCGTCCGGTAATTCAGGCCGGTGCCCTCGCGGCCGTGCGCCGGGTGAAGGTCGAACGCCGTCGCCATCCGGTCCGTGTCGCCCTGCCGCGCGGAAACCTGGTAGCTCCCCATTTCCATGTGGGCGATGAGCTGCGACGGGCTCCAGGCGCGCCCGTCGGCCGAAGTTTTCCAGTTCAACGTGCGCTGGCCGTTTTTGTAGAGCGTGTGCAGGAATAAAAACCGGCGTGACTGCGGCAGGTACCACGGCTGCGTGTAGGAAAAATTCGTCGTCTCCACCAGTTCCCAGGCCGCGATGTCGTAGGGGCGTTTCGATCGGTGGATGTACGACGGCCGGGTGGTCCCGTGGGCCGATGAGAAGACGTACAGATAGCCGTCGGCGTCGATCGAGAGCGTGGGATTGTCGTGCGCGTCCTCGGTGCGCTTTTGCAGAATCCGCACCGGCCGCGGGACCGTCCCGGTCGCGTGATCGTAATAAGAGACCAGATGCTGCAATTCGTCCTGCCGCTCCGACACATTGCCGGCCGAGCCGCCAAAAACGAAAAACGTCTTCCGCTGCGCCGCGATGTGCACCGCGATCGGTATGTGCTGCTGCGGATAAGTCGCGAATCCCCCGCTGTACTTGTAGCGGTACTCGTCCTTGGTCGGCTGGTTCATGTACCAGATTCCCCGATAGCCGTCGGCCACCTGCGGCTTGAGGTCGTCGGGCTGCTTCGGCGCCTTCGGGGTCTTGGCGTCCGCCGCAAAGCCCACGCTGATCAATAACGCGCACCAACCGGGCGCCAGGCGCACATGGAAACAGGATTTGGATTTCATGAATGAAGTAGCGGCAGGCGTCCCTGCCCGCCGGATCGTACGACTCCTTTCGGCCGGCACGGAGGCCTGCCGCTTCATCTGCCCCTACCCGAACAACGCCGCAATCGGCTTGCCCCCGTCGGTGATCGGCACCGGGCGATCTCCGTCATAAAGGTTGCGCGTGTAGTCGATCCCCATCGCGGCGTGAATCGTGGCGAAGAAGTCGGGCACGCTCACCGGATCGCGCACGTTTTTCTTGGAGAGCTCGTCGGTCTCGCCGTACGCGCCACGGTGGCGCAGCCCTCCTCCCGCCAGCACGCACGTGAAAGCCCGGCCCTGGTGCCCCCGCCCGCCGCCGCTGTCGAACTCGGGCGGCCGGCCAAACTCGCTGCTGATCACAATCAGCGTCCGATCGAGCAACCGCCGGGACTCGAGGTCGACCATCAAGCTGGCGAGGGCGCTATCGAGTTCCGCAATCAGCCGGTGCTGCTGCTGGATCCCCGCGTTGTGCACGTCCCAGCCCGCGCCGTTGATAAAATTGAGATTGTGCGAAACCTCGATGAACCGGACGCCCCGCTCGACCAGGCGCCGCGCCACCAGGCAGCGCTGGCCAAATTCGCCGCCATAGCTGGCGCGCAGCCCGGCCTTTTCCTCCTCGAGCCGGAAGCTGCGGGTGAACTCGGGACTGCTCAGCTTCAAGCTCTGATCGATGGCCGCGTCGTAATCGCTCAGGCGCGCATCCGCCGCCGGTTCGGTGTTCGAACGCAAGCCGGCGAGCACGGCCTCGCGGCGGGACTGGCGGTCGAGGCTGATGCCTGCTGGACGAGTGAGCCCCGCCGGCCCCTGGCTCGTGTCGGTCAAATAGACGTAGCCATCGCGCGCGCCGAGAAACCCGGGGCCGCGGGTGATGTTGGGATAGCCAATCAACACGTACGATGGGACGCCCTCTTCGGCTCGTCGCTCATGGGCGATGACAGATCCCAGCGACGGATACATCACCGTGCCGCTCACCGGCCGGCCCGTGTGCATGCGGTTCGTCGCGGCGGCGTGCTCGTCAATTACATCATGGTACACTGTGCGCACTGCGGTCACCCGGTCCATCAAGGGCGCGGTACGCTTGAGGTGTTCGCAGACGCTGACGTCGGGGACTGCGGTGGAGATGCTGTCATACAGTGAGCCGGCGATTTTTTTCTTCGGATCACCCCGCCGCTTGGGATCGAAGGTGTCGATCTGGCCCATGCCACCGCCGAGCCAGATCGAAATGACATGGTCGGCTTTGCCCTTGAAACGCGGCGCCGCGGGCGCCGCGGCAGCGCGCGCCACCCCCGGTAACAGCAAGGCACCGGCGGAGGCGGAAAGAAATTCGCGACGATTCATGGTGAGGTTCGTTTTCTGTGTTCGGTATTTTTGGTGATGCGGCGCCCTCGCCACGTTCCTGACGATCACCGCGGCGGGGGCGCCGCGGCCCCATCAGCCAGCAGGCCAAAGCTGTTTTGGTAAGAACTCGTTCTATTCACGGCAGCCAGACGAATTCCCGGGTGTTGACGAGCCCCCAGACCACATCCTCGAGGGCTTCGCGCCAGGCGGGGCGAAGCCGCGGATCGGGCGCCGGGCCGGAGCGGGCGCGCTGCTCCATCTCGATCGCGATCGCGTTGGCCTCCGCCACCAGGTGATTAGACCACGAAACGGTGGGCAACTGCGGCAGCGCGACCGGCACTTTCGCGTGGGCTGCCGATTGTACCCGCGTGGCGAAACCCGGCGTCAGCACCTGGACCAGCGGCGTTCTCTCCGCGACCGCGGGTAGCCGGCTGTAGTAGCGGAGAAACAGGCTGTCCACCAACGCGGCCGGAGTGGCGGCGCCGACGGCGAGCTCCGCGAGCTCACTCCCCTGCGCCGCCCGCGTGACCCAGGTCGAGACGACGCTGTTGGCGAGCACGCCCGGTTGAAGGATATTGGCGTCGCCCTCACGCTCGGTCCGCGGGTTCTGCCGCGAGCCCGACCAGCCGAAGGCCTCGAGCAAATCGATCACGGCCTGGGCACGCGGCAGGGTGAGGCTCGGCCGATCGCGCTCATTGGAGAGGCTCGCAAACATCCACGCGCGCCGCGGGGCACCCAGCGAAACGAAAGTCTCGATCGTGCGCTGGGCGCTGAGGTCGAGGCATAATTCCTCCACCGAGATGGGCTGGCCCGAGGCGGCAAAGAGCGAATCCACCACCTGCTCGGCCGTGAGCCGGCGCGGTTCGGGCGCGGCGAAAAAGCGCTGCGCGGGATCGGCCTTGAGATTCCGGCCGGTCGCGGCTCGTTGGTAAACCTGCGACGTCAGGATGAGACGGACCAGCCGTCGCAGATCGTAACCGCCCTCGACAAAATCGCGTCCCAGCCAGGCCAGCAATTCCGGGTGACTCGGAGGATGCCCTTCCCAGTCATGCGCTGGCTCGACCAAGCCGGCACCGATCAGCCGCTTCCAGATCCGATTCACCATGACCTGGGCGAAACGGGTGTTGCTCGGCGCCGTGACGAGGGCGGCGAGCCGCTCGCGCGAGTCCTTGGGATTGTGCATCAGCCGGTCGAGCGTGCCATCGTCGGCTGCGCCGGTCAGCGCGGCGAACGGCCAAACGGGCGCGATCGACTCGCGCGGCAGGAGCGTGACCTTGATCAGCGACTCGCGCGCCTTCTGCTCGAAGAACGCGACGGGCACGGTGCTCGAGGTGGGCACCGTCACGGACTTGCGCTCCATCAAGGCGGCGAGCGAATAGAGATCGCGCTGCTTCGTGCTGTGATATGGCGAGTCGTGGCAGCGGGCGCACTGCATCTCGATGCCGAGAAAGGCCGTGGCCACAATGTGACCCTTGGCCGCAAACGGCGCATCATTGTCCGCAGCGAAGCCGAAGCCGGCACTCCCGCCCTCGCGCTCGCTCCCCCGCAGGAGGATCAACTCTGTGACCAGGCGATCCATCGGCTTGTGGTCGCGCAGCCCTTCGTGGAGGAACCAGCGAAACGGGCCGGTGTTGTTCAGGCTGGGCTTCAGCATGCTGGGATTCTCAGCGAGGACGTCCTGCCAGTAACTGACCCAATGATCGGCCCACCGCTCGTCCGCCAGCAGGCGATCGATCGCCCGACCACGCTTTTCGGGGGACGAATCGGCCAGAAAGGCGCGCAGCTCGCGCTCGCCGGGCGGCACGCCCACCGTATCGAAATAAACCCGACGGAGAAAGGCCGCATCGCCCACCACGGGTGCCGGCGTTACGACCTCGGGCGCCAGCGGCGGCGCGGGCCAGGGTGCGCCGGCAGCAATCCACGCCTCGAGCGTCGCAATCTGCGCCGCCGGCAGCGAGTCGCCATTGCGGGGCATGCGTTCTTCCTCGTCGGCATGCCGGATCCGCGCGAGGAGTTCGCTCGCCGCCGGATTGCCCGGGACCAGCGCGGGTTTGCCGGACTCGCCGGCCGCCAGGGCTGACTCGCGGGAGTTCAACTTCAACCCGCCTTTTTCCTTTTCGCCGTGGCAACGGAAGCACTCGGAGCGCAGGATCGGGAGGACGTTCTCGTGAAAATGACGCGCCGATGCGGCGGGGGTTTGCGCCGCCTCAGCGATCGCCCGATCGATCTTGGCGAGGAGGAATGCGTCGATCGGGTGGCTCGCGCCGCCCGGCGCGGGCGTCGCCTTTTGCCCTGCGACCCAATCGCGGGCGATTTGATGCCGTTTCTGCCAAAAGGCGTCCTGCGTGGCCGCGGCGACGCGGCGCGCCTCCTCGTCGTGCGCCTCGAGGGAACCCTCGATTCGCGCGAGACGCGCCATGACCGCGGCATCGGTCAGCCCGACTGGCTCGGCCTCAGCGCCGGCCGCTTGTAATAGATTAAAGGATCGTCCATCCGCGGTCGACACCGCGACGGTCAACTCGCCGAGGTCGGGTCGATAGCGCTTTCCACCGACCAGCGTCTCGAGCACGACCCGCATCGGGGTGCCGGCCTTCGCGACCACTTCGCCCGTGACTTCCTGCATCGAAAATCCGGCCACCCGCAAACCCGGCAGCGGCGGGGCCGGCACCGGCTTCACCGGATCGTGGCCGCCCGAGTCGCCAGTGTGCGCTTGCGTGCTGGCGACGAGTGCGCCGTCGATCCAAAGTCGGGTGAGACCGCGGGCCCGCAGGACCAACCGGTGCGTCCCCGCAGGGAGACTCACGTCCGCGGCCAGACGCGCTAGAATCGGCGCCTTCCAGCTCGCCCGAATGCCCCACTCTTCATAACGGAGCGGCAGCCGCGGCAGGAGAAAATCCTGCCCGCTCCAGCGCGTGTTTTCCGGCGGAACTTTCTCGCCCTCGTTCAACCAGCGGTCGTGCGAAGCCCAGCCTTCGTGGAAAGTCGCCAGCACGCGGCCGGCGGGCAAGGGGCCGAGTTGCGGCATCTCGCTGGGCGCCGCCTTCGCGACGACCGGACCGCCCGCGCGCCGGAAGCGGGCCTTCAATTCCGCATCGGCCACCACCTCGCGGTGAATCGCGACGCCGTCGATCCCGCCGCGGAAACTCGACGCCGGGTTGCCCTTCATCGACGAACCGATCCACACGGCGTCATCGTCAATGACCGGCGCCTCGGTCGTGGCACCGCCCATGTCCCAGTCGCCCGGCGCGGGTTGGCCATCGATCCAGCCGCGCACGCTGGCGGGATCCCCGAAACGGTAGGTGACCGCGATGTGATGCCAGCCGGTGTCCGGGGCAAAGCCGCGCTTCGTTGTCCACCGATGCCAGTGCTCGTCCGCCGTGGCACCGGCCGCGCGCGGCGTGGCAAAAAGGAAGCTCACCCCAAACTGGCGGCCCGCCGCGCGGAGGCGCAGCGCCCAATTCTGGTTGTCGGCGGCAAACCCGGCGGCGCCAGTCCGGCCCTTTCCGATCACATATAAATTCTCATTCGCCTTCAGGCCCTCCACCTGCACCCAGGCCTCGAGGGTGATCGCATCGCCATTCGCAAAATCGAACGGACTGGCTGCCCCGGTATCCGCGAGCGCAAAATGTCCGCCGCTCCCATCGAAGCGCACGGCGGTGTTGTCGCGCTCGAAGCCCGGATATTCTGGCGGTCGCGGGCCCGGCACATCGCGTTCGATCGCGCCGATCGCGATCACGCGGGACACGTCTTCCTCGCCGAAATCCCAGCGCGCGACCGGCGCGGCGCCCGGCGAGACGAGGGGAAAAAACAACAACAAGGGAGCGACACGCAGCGGCGACTTCATGGTGGGGCGGGTGGCGGCGAAAGGGGCGTTTCCGGCGACAAGGCGTGGTCGGAATCTTGAAATGCCAGCGAAGGGATTTTGCCGCCGGGCGGCGAGCCGCAAATCGGCGGTGCTGCGTGGCGGAACGCGTAAGCGTTTCGGCGAAACACCTCCGCGCCTGACGAAACGTTCACGGGTTCCGCTACCCAAGCGCTCAATCCGCCTGCCGCCCCGGGATCGGCTAACGCATTGCAGTTCAGGAAAACAGGAAGCCAGGAAAAGCCATTCCGGATGGGGCTTGTTCCTGGTTTCCTGGCTTCCTGCTTAACTCACCTTCCTAAACTACTCACCACACGCCGCCTTGGCTGGGCTCTCGAGGTCGATGGCGGGGAGAGTGCGCACGAAATCGTCGATGTTGCCCTCGGCCATATCGCCGAACACGTCGGAGGCGACGGTTGGTGATGTTCATCGAATTCCGCTGCTCCATGATCACCTTGGCGTTGCGCTCCCGCTCGCTCGAGACAGTGAAGGCGAAAAGCTTGAGGATTTCCACTTCGCCCGCCGGGATGTCGGTAAGCCGGTAAGCGCCGTTATTCTCGGAGATGGCCAGCCGCGTGCCGCCGCGCGTGGCAATCTCCGCATTGCGGACATATTCGCCGGTGGCCGGATTGAAAACCCGGCCGGTGATGACGCCGGTGGCGGCAGGCGTCCCTGCCTGCCGTGAATGAAGTGGCTTCGGTGTTTCGCCCAAGTGGCTGCGGCATCCTGCCGCAGTCTGGGGTTTGGCCAATTCCAGCCGCAGGCTCGACGGCGTGAGCGAGGCGGAAGGTGTCGTCCGGGGTTTTTGAATCCAGCCTGGGTGTAATTTAAGGTCGGTCTATATTATAGT
>JBKJRG010000573.1:0-4305 GCA_046594805.1 Opitutaceae bacterium
GATTTTCCCCGGATGCTGGTCAACCTCGCGGCAGCGCAGGTCGCCAACGAGCGACCGGACGAGGCGCTGGCCACCCTTGGGCGGCTGGCCGCGCTGGGGTTCAGTTCCCCCGTGGAAAAGTCAGCGGAATTTGCCGCCTTGCACGAACGGAAGGAGTTCAAGGAAGTTGTGCAGAAACTCGCGGCGAATCTCCAGCCGCGCGGCGCCGGCGAAGTGGAGTTCGTCCTGCGCGAGGTCACCGGCCTGATCGAAGGCATCGCCTGGCGGGAAAAGACCGGCGATTTTTATTTTGGCGACGTCAACGGCCGGGCGGTGTGGCTGCGCAACAAGGATGGCACGCTGCGTCGTCTGACCCCGGAAGGCGACGACCTGCTGGGCGTGTTCGGGCTCGCGATTGACGAGGCGAATGGCGCGCTCTGGGCCGCGACCTCCGCCGTTTCGGCCATGCGCGGCTTCACGGCGGATCAAGACGGCTCCGCCGCGCTGGCCGAGATCGATTTGGAGACCGGAACGATTCGACGCACCATTCCCGTCGTGAGGTCCCCCGGCGATCGCCACTCACACGTGCTGGGCGACCTCGTGCTCGCGCCGGATGGCAGCGTGTTTGTCACGGATGGCGGTGGTCCGGTGATTTGGCGCCTGGCCCCCGGTGGCGCTGCGCTCGAACCGTTCGTGGAGAGCCCGGAATTCATGTCGTTGCAGGGCGTGGCCATTGCGGCGGGAGGCGCGGCGCTCATTGTCGCCGATCACGCCAGCGGTCTGGTCCGCGTCGACCTGGGCACCCGCCAGGTCCACCGGCTCGCGGCCCCCCCCGACACCACGTTGCTCGGACTGGACGGACTCATCGCGACGCCCGGTGGCGACATCCTTGCCATTCAAAATGGCCTGCGGCCCATTCGCGTGGTGCGGGTGGCGCTCGACGCGACCGCGGAAAATATTTCCGAAGTCAGCGTGCTGGAATCAGGACACCTCACGATGGCGGCGCCCTCGCTGGGTTGTATCGCGACCGACGGCCATTTGTTTTTTGTCGGCAATGCGGGCTGGACCCGCTTCGAGAATTCGGAAGGCCAGCCTTCCACGCCGCGCACGGTGCCCATTTTCAAAACGAAGCTGGAATCGGTGAAGAAAAAAAACTAGCCGCGAGTGCGGCAGCGGCCATTTTCTTCGTGCGCGGGGGCCGGGCGAAGGGGCCTGGATCAACATCGCCTATTTCCCCAAAAAATTCTCGGGGAAGATCGCGTACCCACTGGGGATAAGCATTATCTTCTACGCGATGACGCATTGTCCCCGGGGTGGGGTCGCCAATTCCGCACGGCTTCAGCCAGCTACAGGCGGAACATTCCTGTTGTAGGCCAGCTCGCCGAGCTGGCTCCGGTAAGGGTCGCAACTTGCGCCGCACCGACGGGCTACAAATCCTGCAGCGCGATGAATGCGCCACCGTGCAGGTAACAGACGGTCCGCATCAGGTTCGCGAATTTGATGCCCGTGTTGCCCATCGAAAACGTGTAGCGGATGGTCGTCGGAAATCCGATGGCGTTGATCACGACCTTGCGGTTGCCGTTCTCGTCGGCGGGATTGAGCTCATCCAGCTGGCGAATGACCGGATCGGCGACCTCGATGAACTCGTCGCCGAAAACGTAGATCGCCATTTTCATCTCGGCGTTGGTTTTATCGAATAGGAAACGCAGCGCGTTTCTGACGCCGGGAACGGGATTACTGACCGAATCCTGGTCGTAGCGGCGGAGGATCCGCTTGAATTGGTCGCGCAACTCCGGGGTGTCAGGCATCCACGCGTCGGTTCCGGTGACAGATGAGCGCCGGCCCATGATGAAGCGCCCGTCGCCGTCGATCAACTGGAGGCCTTTCAGGGTGGGATAGGAGTCGAGCAACTCGTCGATCTTCCGGATTACAATCGGCCACAGTCCGCCATGGTTGGGGTCGCGCATCGAGCCGGAGGTGTCGATCACGATGGCGACGTAATTATTATCGGTCGGGAGCCCGAGCGGCGTCGGTTCGACGTCCTTCAGGACGACTTCCAGGACCGGCTTTTTCTGCCGCGCGGCGATTTCTTTTTTCAGCTCGTCGATATCAACGAGCAGCGCTTCCTGGCCCTTCTTTTCCAGCTGCAGTTTCCCTTCCATGTCGTCCAGCAGCGCGTGAATGGTGTCGTTCTTCAACCGCGCGTCCGTGACCAGGGTGGTCACTCGCGCATTGCTGCGCTCGAGGTCTTCCTTGCTCGCCAGCAGCTTTTGCAGGTCAAGGATCTGGGCGGCCAGGACGCGTTGCAGATCGATCAGGGTTTGCAGTTTTTCCTTTTCCTTCGTGTCGATGCTCAGCACGAAAATAAGGATGACCGCCCCGAAGCCGCAGCAAATGCAGTCGAGGAAGGCCAGGCTGAAGACACTGGTTTGACGCCGGCGAATCATAGATCGGGCCAGGATTTGGCGGGACTGACGAGGGCGCCTCGGGTAGCGTTGGCGAGCTCCCAGTAAAGTCCCGGAGCCGCCGGATCACCGGCCAGCAAGGGGAAGAGGATCGTGCTGACGGGGATGCGCGGCGGCAGTTGCTTTACCGCGATTTCGAAAAAGCGGATCCGCGTGCCCTCGTCGATGTCGCCTTCGAGCGGCACCGAGTCACTGCGGGTGGGCAGCCCGTCACTGAGCAGGATGATGCTGTCCGGCAGTCGCGGAAGAAAACGCACGGCGGTGAAAGCGCGCTCGAGATTCGCGCCGCCCTGAGGCACCACGTCGCGGAGCCGTTTCACGATTTCGGCGACGGTCTTCTTGTCCTTGGTGCTGAACCATTCTTCGCCGCGCGTGGGCAGGATCGAAGTGGTTTCCTCGTTGAAGAAAAGGATCTGGAAATGGGTGTCGGGATCGAGGGAGGCGAGCATCCAAATCAGCGCATTGATCACGCGCTGCCATTTTGGGGCTTCCCGCTTTTGCGCGTCGGTATCGCCGAGCCGGCCGGCGGCAGCCTCGATGGTCTCGTCGAGCATCGAGCCGGAAGTGCGGACGAGAAACACGACGAACTCGCCCTGCAGTTTCACCCCGGTCAGATACTGGCGGCGATCCACATTGGGGATCGGGATGGGCGGCGCGACGTCTTCCGTGGGCAGCGCCTTTTTTTCGCCCAGCAGGGTGTGCAGTGCTTCTTTCATCGCTCCGGTCTGCTGCAAGAGCAGCAGCAGCTCCCGCTGGCGATTGGTGAGCTTCAATTGATCCTGGGTGTTCTTCGCGTTAACGTCCTCCAGCTCGAGCTGCGCCGCCGCCATCACCTTGGCCAGCCGATCGAGCTCCGCCACGCTCGCGGCCGACTGGCTGGTGGCTTGCGCCACCTTCGCGCGCGCCGCATCGACATCCGCTTTGTCGACATTCTTCTTCTGCGAAATCGTCAGGATGAATACGAGGATGACCGCGCCGAACCCGCAACAAATGCAGTCGAGAAAGGCGAGGCTGAAGACCTCGGTGTCGCGGCGTTTGGCGGTGATGGCCATTGGCGCCTAGTCGTGCCCGCGGGATCCGTTGGTCGCAGGGCAGTGGGCAAAAAGAACGTCCGCGGACGCCTGGCCGCAGCGGATGGTCAGCCGGTCCCCCGCTTCCACCGTGGTGCGCACCGGCTGCTGCCCTGCTCCCGCGGTCTCGCGTGCGACCGTGGTGTCGACGAACCACAGCCGGCCGCCTTCGCGGACGAGGGGGATGGAGCAATCATCCGCGCCACTGAAGGTTTCCGGCAGGGCGAAGTCGGATCCAAGTCCGGCGCTACCGATCGTGAATCGCGAGGCCCCGCCGATTAGCTGTCCGATTCCGTCCAGGATGACGTGGGTAGGGGACGGACGCGGGCCGGCATGTCGCAACTTCTGCAAGCGGGCCTCCCACGGCGCTGCCGCCGACCGCCGGGCCAGCGCCAGTGGCGCCGTCGGGAGGAGTGGCACCTCGGCGACGTCCGGTTGCACCGTCAGCTCGCTCTCGCCGATGCGGGCGGCGCCGCACGCGGCTGCTCCCGGCGGCAGGCGCAGGATGCGGCCAAAGCCAGCCGTCCGTAAACGTGCCTCGAGTCCCGGCAGGCGAGTCGTGCGATCGCTCAACGCAATCGTGCACGGCTCGGCCCCATGCGACGAACCGTGGATGAAAGCCTGCAGGCCCTGCACCAGAATGTTGACGAACGCCTGTGAGTCGCTGGCCAGCTGCTCGCGCTTGGCTACCAGCTCGTAGGCGCGGGACGACGTGTTGATGTGAAAACGATGCTCGGGCGCGCCACGCAGGAGAAAGTCCTTGGTCTGCCGAAAAAACGTCTGCTCGATGC
>JBKJRG010000619.1:0-2798 GCA_046594805.1 Opitutaceae bacterium
CTCTGTCGGCGATCCATGCCCTGGATGTAGCTCATGCCGTGCTCGACGCACGACCCGAAAAAAAGATCCGAGGCAGTTTTGGCGCCGCGCGAGTTTTCACACAGTCTGTCACGCTCGTGGCTACTTCGAAGAATCCGCTAGGTCGCCACGCGCCGCCCCACAATAATCAGATCGCGCGGCACGCCATCGAGGAGTGCGACCTTTGGCAGATGCCCCCAGCGCTCGAAGCCGTGCGCCGCGAAGAGCTGAAGGCTGGGCTCGTTGTGCCCGAAGATGTAGCCGAGCAGCGTGTGCAACCCGAGAGCGGGCGCGCGCGCAATGGCTTGCTGAAGAAAATGGCGGCCGAGCCCTTGGCGGCGATGCGTGGGGGCGACATAGATCGCAATCATCGCGGTGCCATCGTACGCCGCCCGAAAATAGAAGGTGTCAAAGCTCAGCCACGCCGCCACCGTGCCCGCCGCATCCACCAGCACCCAGAGCGGCCGGGCGGGATTCTGGTGCGCGACCAGCCAGGGCCGTCGAGCCTCCACCGTCACCGGCTCCAAATCGGCCGTGACCATCCGACTGGGAATCGTCGCGTTGTAGATGTCGACGATCGCCGGCAGGTCGGCGTCGGTCGCGGCGCGGAGGGTGTAGTCGGCGGGCGTCATGAGGTCGCCGAAGACGTGAACATACGGATCATCGCTGGGCTGGGTTGAGCTTGGGTAGGGGCGCCGCTTGACGGCGCCCGGGGCAGATGACGTGCGCGGGCCTCGTCAAGCGACGCCCCTACAGGCGAGAACATATTCGGGAAGGTTCGATTCACTTCGCGAAGGCAAACGCGATGTTGCCCATCGGGGTGCGGCCATGCCAGTGGAGGAGTTCGCCGCTGGCGGTGTCGAAACGCAGCGTCATCTCGAACACGCCTGCGCGCGATTCCTTCGTCGCCGGAACATACCGATAGCGGTCGATGGTGTGTTTGCCCTCCACGCGCGTCTCGGTGGCTTGTCCAAGGATTTTCTCGATCGAGGGCATTTTCGGCTGGGCCAACGCGACCGATTCCGCCGAAACCGCCGCCTCGGCCGTGCGGGCGGACTTGTCGACCTTGGCGCCGCCCAGGCTCTTGATGACGCCAATCACGAACGATTTGGGCAGGAGGGCAAAGTAGCTTTCGGGAATCGCGACGGCGCTCAGCCGGCCGTTCGCAAAACTGAGATCAATCGAAATAAAGAACGTGCCTTTCTCGGTGACCCCCGCGGGCAGTTGCTTCACCCACCGCACGTGCCAGAGTTCGGCCTGGCCGAGCCGCTTCGTCGTCTCGGGCCGGAGACCGATCCAGCGCACGTCGTCCATCGAGAGCACCGGGGTCTGGCAGAGCAGCCGGATGCCATCCTCGGTCTGGAGCGCGAAGAACCGTTCGAACTGCGCGAATTGCCGCTTCAATTCCAGCAGACGCAGGTAGACGCAGCCTGTCCCAAGGACCAGCACGAGGGCCGCGCCCATCCCGAGCAGCCCGCGGCCCCAACGCCGGTCGGGACGGCTCATTTCTTCGCCGCGTCTTTTGCCGGGGCCGGAGCGGTTGATTTCGCGAAAGTGATTTTCCCCACGATGTCGTTGAGCCGGTTGCGCAGGAGCTCATCTTCCTCGGCCGTCGTCTTGCTGTAGGCCCGGCCTTCGATCACGCGCTCGGCGAGCTCCATGCTGATGACGAAAATGTGGCCGTTTTTGACGAAGAGCATGTTGCCGCGCTTGGCGACGGGCACGCGATCGCTGGTAGCGAGCTGCGGCACGCGGTCGGCAAACATCGTGCCGCCGGGCACCAGGATGTAGGTCAGGAGCGAGCCTTCCAGCGCCCCGGGGAGGAACTTGGCGCTCTCGATCTGCACGCCTTCGAATGACTGCTTGAAGTCGGCCAGCACGTAATTGCTGAAAAAATAAATCAGGTAATCCTTGAGCCCGCGGGTGGAGAGCTCCCAGCGCTGGGTCGCATCCTGGGGAAAGGCCGCGATGCTCACATGCACGTTGAAGTCATCCTGGAAGGTGACGACGTTCGGCGTGTCGGTGATATCGCCCCCCAGCTCCGGCAGCACCGGGATCGTCACCTTGAACTGGCCGGTCGCCGAGACATAGGTGCGGCCCTCCACCTTGCCTTGAAGGGCCGGGGAGGTTTCCTGCGGCGCGGGAGCTGCAACTACGGTGAGAGGAGTGGCCAGCGCGGCGAAAGCGCAGAGCCGGAGGAGCGGGAATCGTAGCATGGGAATGGTAAGTGAGTAGTGGGAGCCGCGAAGCTTTCAAGCCAAGGGTGGCACCAATGCGGAAAACCCCACCCACCAGGCCACCGGGATGGCCTCGGGCCGGGCTTGTTCTGAGAGCCCATGAGCCCGGAGAAGTTCCCGCCAGTGGGAGGCAGACTCCGGCAGCCGCGATCGAAGGATGGCCCCGATCTGTTTGCGGCGCTGCTGAAAGCACGCCCGGATCAGCGACCGGGCGGCAGGGGAGAATACAAAAGGCGCCGGTTTTCGCACCAGGTTAATCAGATGTGACTCCACTTCCGGCCGGGGATGGAAGCAGGCCGCGGCCACTTTGTGCCCGGGCGCAATGGCATAAGCGGCCTGAAGGAAAACCGAAATGGCGCCGAAGGACTTCGACCCGGGTTCGGCAGCATAGCGCTGGGCGGCTTCCTGCTGCAGCATGAGGATCATCCGCGCTGGCAGCGGCCCAGCCAGGACTCCGTCGAGCCAGGGCGTGGCAATGGCATAGGGGAGATTGGCGACCACCTTGAACTCACCTCCCGACGGGCGCAGGCCCGCCAGCGGATG
>JBKJRG010000865.1:0-9413 GCA_046594805.1 Opitutaceae bacterium
GAGTTCCTGGGCGTACCGGACGGCCGGCTGCGCAGCAGTTTCGAGCATTGTGGCGCGCTGGTGCAGCAGGCCGATGAGCTCGGCTATCAGAACATCCTGCTCCCATCCGGTTGGGTCGCCGGGCAGGACGCGATGACCTTGGCCGCCGCGATGGCGGTGCGCACCAGGCAGATCAACCAGCTCGTTGCGCTGCGCATGGGTGAAGTCTGGCCGCCGATGCTGGCGCGGGCCATTGCGACCGTGGATCACCTCGCCCAGGGCCGGCTCACGCTGAACATCATCTCCTCGGATCTGCCCGGGTTGAAGGAATCGAACGAGGTCCGCTACGAGCGCAGCAGCGAGGTCATCCAGATCCTGCAGAAACTTTGGACGACCGAAGGTGCACTGGAATGGAAAGGGAAGTATTACAATTTCACGCTGCCCAACTGCGACGCGGCGAAAACCTACCAGCAGAACGGCGGCCCGCTGCTTTACTTCGGTGGCATTTCCCCGCTGGCCCAGGAGCTGTGCGCGAAACACTGTGATGTCTTCCTGATGTGGCCGGAGACGGAGGATCGGCTCGCGGCGACGATGCAGGGCATGAGCGCGCTGGCGGCCAAACACCAGCGCGTCCTGGATTTCGGGCTGCGCATCCACATCATCGTGCGCGAAACCGAAGCCGCGGCGCGCGACGCGGCAAAACGGCTCATCTCCCGGCTGGACCTCGAGAAAGGTCGCGAGATCAAGGCGCGCTCCATGGACGCCAAGAGCGCGGGCGTGCTCCGCCAGGACGAGTTGCGGGCGAAGGCCGATTCGGATCTATTCATCGAAGAGCACATCTGGTCGGGCATCGGGCTGGCCCGCAGCGGCTGCGGCAGCGCGATCGTCGGGGATCCTGATCAGGTGCTAAAAAAAATGAACCGCTACATCGATATGGGCATGCGCGCCTTTATCCTCAGCGGTTACCCCCACGGGGAAGAGTGCGATCTCTTCGCGAAACATGTCCTGCCGCGGCTGCCGCAGTGCAAGTTGAACAAGGTGCAGAACCGGCGAGTGGCGAATCCCGTGACGCCACTCACCACGGGGGTGCGAAAATGAACTCTCCTTCCTTGGTAGGGCTGGCGCTTGTCGCCATGCCGTCGCGGGGTGAGCGTCGAACGCCACAAGTTTTCGCATGCGCGTCGCGCGACGGCATGGCGACAAGCGCCAGCCCTACCACCAGGCACTGAAATTTTTTCCTCTCCCTCTCTCTCTCTCTCTCTCTCCGTCTTTCCCTCTCGCGTTCTTCACTCAATGCCCCCCGCACCTGTACGTTTCGGTCTCGTCGGCTTCGGCGCCTGGGGCCAGTTCCACGCCCAGTCGATTGCGGGCAATGCCGAGGCTGAGCTTGTGGCCATCACCGCGCCATCGGCGGCCTCGCGCGAGCTGGCCGCCAAAGCGTACCCGGATGCGCGGATTTTCGCCGATCACCGGGAAATGCTGGCGGACACCAAGCTGGACATCGTGGATGTCGTCACGCCGAGCCACACTCATCTCGCCATCGCGACCGATGCGCTCAATGCCGGCTGCCATCTCCTGCTCGAGAAACCGATGGCGCTCCGGGTGGAGGATTGCCAGGCCATCGTCGATCTCGCGGCAAAAAAAGGGCGGCAGCTCGCGGTCGGCCACGAGTTGCGGCTCTCGTCCCAGTGGAGCGAGATCAAGCGGATCATCGAGCGCGGCGTGATTGGCGCGCCGCAGTACGTCCTGGTGGAGCTTTCCCGCAAACCCTACCGGCAGGGCGCCTCGGGCTGGCGCTACGACCAAACCCGCGTCGGCAGCTGGGTGCTGGAGGAGCCGATTCATTTCTTCGATCTCGCGCGCTGGTATCTCGAAAGCGCGGGCGATCCGGTGGAGCTTTATGCGCGCGGCAATTCCCGCGATCCCCAGCGACCGGACCTCTTCGATAATTTCAGCGCGATGTTCAGCTATGCGAACGGTGCGTACGCCGTGGTCTCGCAGACCCTCGGTGCGTTCGAGCATCACCAGACCGTCAAGGTGACCGGCACCAAGGGCGCGATCTGGGCCGCGTGGAGCGGCGCGCTCGATCGCACGCTCGAGCCGAGTTATTTCGTCAAGGTCTTCGACGGCCAGACGCTCGAGGAAATCAAGCTGACCAAGCACAGCGGCGAAGTTTTCGAGTTGCGCGAGGAGATCGCGCGCTGCGTGCAGATGGTCCGGGGCGAGGCGCCACCCGCGGCCACCGGTCGCGACGGCCTCTGGTCAACGGCCTTGTGCCTCATCGCCGAGGAATCCATCCGCCAAAACCGGCCGCTGCCGGTGGGGGAGAGTGTAGCGCCGGCATTCCTGCCGGCAAAATCGTGACGGCCGGCTGGAAGCCTGCGCTACTCTCATGACCGCGCCCACCCACACCGGCAAATGGTACCACGGCGTCACCCGCTACCAGTGGCTGGTGTTGATCGTCGCCTCGCTCGGCTGGGTCTTCGACGCGTTCGAGGGCCAGCTCTATAACATCACGCGCGGCGACATGCTGCCCGAACTGCTGCGTTCGGCGCATCCGGGCCTGGGCGACGCTGAGATTGGTGTGCTGACAAAAGCGTGGGGCGAAAAACTCCTGGGAATTTTCCTGATCGGTGGAACGCTTGGGGGCTGGATTTTCAGTTCGATGGCGGACAAGTGGGGACGCAAGCCCGTGATGGCGCTGACGATCCTGTTCTACAGCGTCTTTTCCGGTCTGACGGCGTTTGCGACGGATTTGTGGCAGGTTGGTGCGCTGCGTTTCCTGGTGGCGATGGGGGTGGGCGGCGAATGGGCGGTGGGCGCGGCGCTCGTCGCCGAGGTGTTTCCCAAGCACGCGCGCGAGCGGGCCGGCGGAATTTTCCACGCGGCCAGTGTCGGCGGTATCTGGCTCGCGGCGGCCGTCGGCCTCGCGGTGGGCACCCAGTGGCGTTACGCCTACCTGGTCGGCATCGTGCCGGCGCTGCTCGTGCTCTGGGTGCGCGTGAGCATCCACGAACCGGAAAGCTGGAAGGAAGCGAAGCAGTCCAAGGGCGATCGCATGGGCAGTTTCCGTGAACTGCTGGGGAATCCGCGGTGGCGCTCGCGTGCCATTTTCGGGGCGCTGCTGGCGATGGTGGGATTGGCAACGTTTTGGGGCGTGGCGGTGGCTGGACAGAACCTGGCGGAGGATCTGTTGCGCCGGTTAAACGCGCCGGCGGCTGAGATTTCGAGCCGCGCGAAGATTGCTTTCGGATTTATCCAGACCACCGGCGGATTCGTCGGCCAGCTCGCGATGGGGCCGCTCAGCGCCAGGCTCGGTCGACGGCGGACCTTTGCCTACATGCATGTCGCGGCGTTCTTCATGACACTCGTGGTCTGCTGGGTGCCGGGGTATTTTGGCAGCTATACGCTGCTCCTGTGCCTGCTGCCGATCTTCGGATTTTTCGCGCAAGGCATCCACGCCGGGTATGCCGTTTATTTTCCAGAGCTCTTTCCGACCTACCTGCGGGCGACGGGCGCCGGGTTCTGTTTCAACACCGGCCGGATTCTTGCCGCCCCTGTCCTGATTTGGGGTTCCGCGTGGATGAAGGCGACGATGCCGCTGGCGCAGGCCATCTCGGTGCTGGGCGGTTTGTTTCTCCTCGGGCTCGTGGTGCTGCTGTTCCTGCCTGAGACGAAAGGGCAGGAGTTGCCGGAGTGATGGGCAGCAATCGTGAACAGCGCATGGGATGGAGCGGAAAGAGAGCCGCACGCAACGGGCGCAGAGGTTATTAGCCCCGACGTGGCGCCCGCTGCGTCCTTGGCGTGAGGCTCAGGGGCTTGAGGAAGGATCGAAGCCGCCGGCCAGACCTGTCAGCGCAGATCCTTGATCCCATTGGGCAACGCGTAAACCTGCTGCACTTCCGACGCGGACAACGAGCGATTGAACACTGCCAGGTCATCCATGTGCCCCACGTAGGCCGCGGCCAGCACCAGCTGCACTTTATCCGCCTCCCAGCCCAGCGTGAGATCCCAGTTCTTGATCGTGCCATGCGGCTTGCCGTCGAGGTAGAGCGTCCCGCTCCCCGACTTGCCGGCGTTCAACCGATCGAAGGTGAAGACGACGTGCGTCCATTTCGTGCGCGAGAACGGCGCGGGCACGACCTTCACCATCGGCCGTTCCGCATCGGTCATCTTCGCCCAGTCTTTTTTCTGTGGGTTCCAGATTTCGACCAGCGGCCGGATCGCGTAGCGGAATTCCCGCGGCGTTTCGTCCTTGGACCACTCTAGAAACATGAAACCCTTCGTGTTGTCGCCGCCGACAATCTGCACTGGATCGCAATAGCCCGGCTCCAAATCTTCGTCCGGCGTCAGCCGCAGCCAGATTGAAACCGCGCCGCTCCAGTTGGCCGCTTTGTAGTCGAGCACGCCCGGTCCCTTGAAATAGGGGCGGATCGGATTTTTCTTCGTGACGTGCAGCGCGCCGCCGAAGCGGCCCTCGCCGGGCGCGAGCTTGATCACGTCGGCCATTTTCACTTCCGGCTGGCCCTTGGGCGTCGCGCCCGCGGGGTAAAGCGTTTTGTCGCCCCGCGAGTAATCGGCGTCGAGGTGGGCGTCGAATGACGCGTGAAGCGTCAATGCATCGCGCAGGGGTTTGGGGTCGGCGGCGGAGAGCCCGAACGGGAGAACCAGCGCGGCAGCTAAAACGGGAAGGGAAAATCGTTTCATAGGGAAGGGGGCGTGGAACTGGGGCGAGCCTCACGTTGAAGGAGGTTGCGGCAATCCGCGCAAGCTCGGACGCGCAAACGTATCGACGTTTGCGCGGACAGTCGCAGGCTGGCCAGGACCCCATGCCAGCGTTCCTTCGTTTCTCCGCGTCATGCTCAGCATAATCGGGCTAATCGGCGGCCTCGCGCTGCTCATGGGGCTGACGATGCGGGGCATGAATCTGCTGATCGCGGCGCCCCTCTGTGCGCTCGTGGTCGCGGTGTTCAGCGGGGTTCCGCTTCTGCCGCAGCTCGTCACGGTGCCAGGCGGATCGGATTTTCTGACGAACTACATGACGGCTTTCGCGGGATTTCTGAAATCCTACTACCTGGTTTTCTTGATGGGTGCGGTTTTTGGCAAAGTGATGGAGGACAGCGGCGCCGCGGCGAGCGTCGCGAAGTGGGCGGTCCAACGGTTTGGGACGCGCGCGGCGTTGCTCGCCGTCGTGCTGGCGTGCGCCATCCTCACCTATGGTGGCGTCAGCCTCTTTGTGGTCGCGTTCGCCGTCTATCCGCTCGCGGTGAATTTGTTTCGCGAGGCGAAACTCCCGCGGCGGTTCATTCCCGGCGCGCTCGCGTTCGGCTCGGTCACGTTCACGATGACGTCGGCCGGCTCGCCGGAGATCCAAAACTGGATTCCGATGGAGTTTCTGCACACTTCGCCTTTCGCCGGCTGGCGGGTAAGCGCGGTCGTGGCGCTGTTCATGGCGGTGCTGGGCTACGGGTGGTTGCAGCGCATGATCGCCGCGGCCGTGAGGCGCGGAGAAGCGTTCGTGGCGCGCGCCGATGATCCCGTGGCCAGCACCCGGATGTTGCCGCGTCCCGGCCGGTCGCTTTTGCCGCTGCTCACCGTACTGGTCGTTTCATTTCTGCTCCACGATGCACTGAAACAGTCCGCGCTCCTGATCGCGCTGGCGGCCGGCGTCGCCGCGTGCCTCATCAACCGAAAATTCTTCCGGGACGTCTGGGGCGCGGCCGCGCAGGGCGCGGTCGGCGCGCTGATCGCGGTCGGCAACACGTGTGCGGTCGTGGGTTTCGGCGGTGTAGCGAAGGCCACGCCCGCCTTCCAGGGCGCGGTCGACTTGATGACCAGCATCCCGGGCAGCCCGCTGATTGGTGCCGCGCTCGCGGTGAGCGTAATCGCGGGCATCACCGGTTCCGCCTCGGGCGGACTGGTGATTGCCCTGCCGATTCTCTCGCCAATTTATCTGGCGAAGGGTGTCGATCCGGAGGCGCTGCATCGCGTCGTTGCCATTGCCTCGGGCTCGCTCGATTCGCTGCCGCACAATGGCTACGTGGTCACGACCATTCGCGCCATCTGCGGCGAAACGCACCAGGATGCCTACGGTGCGGTCGGCGTCACCACGGTGATCGTGCCTACCCTCGGCGTGATCCTGGCCATCGCGTTGTTCAGCCTCGGGCTTTAACTATGTCGAAAAACAAAACTGCGCTCGTCAGGCCAGCAGGCCCCTCACGACCTTCCCGTGCACATCGGTCAGCCGGAAGTCGCGGCCTTGGTAGCGATAGGTGAGCCGCTCGTGGTCCAAGCCCAGCAAATGCAGCACGGTCGCATTCAAGTCATGCACGTGCACCGGATTCTCGGCGATGTGATAACCCAGGTCATCGGTCTTGCCGTAGGTGATCCCGCGCTTCACGCCGCCGCCGGTCATCCACATCGTGTAGGCATCCTTGTGGTGATCGCGCCCCGTCTTCGTGGCGGTGCCGCTGCCCGAGTCGTTCTGCGCCATGGGCGTGCGGCCAAATTCCCCGCCCCAGATCACGAGGGTGTCGTCCAATAACCCGCGGCGCTTCAGGTCCGCCACGAGCGCGGCCATTCCCTGGTCGACGTCCTTGCACTTCCGCGGCAGCCGCGTCGCGAGGTCCGCGTGGTGATCCCAATCCGCGTCGTAAAGCTGTACCAGGCGCACACCCCGCTCAATGAGGCGCCGCGCCAGGAGGCAATTGTTGGCGAACGAGGCTTTACCCGGCTCCGCCCCGTAGAGCGCGAGAGTTTCGCGCGGCTCCTGCGAGATATCCATCAGTCCCGGCACGGAGGTCTGCATCCGGTACGCCATCTCGTACTGGTTGATCCGCGTGGCGATTTCCGGATCACCCATGTCGGCGAGCTGCGTCTGGTTCAGCGCCTGGACGGTATCGAGGACGCGGCGACGGTCCGCGGCCGAGTGGCCTTCGGGATTGTTCAGGAACAGCACCGGCTCACCGCTCGAGCGAAACTGGACACCTTGGTGGACGCTCGGCAGGAAACCCGGCGACCATAGGCTCGTGCCCGCGCCCGCGAGCGGACCCGACAACAGGACCACATACGCCGGCAAATCCTGGTTCTCCGATCCGAGCCCATAGGAAACCCACGAGCCCATGCTCGGCCGGCCCAGCCGGCCAAAGCCGGTATGCAAAAAGAGCTGCGCGGGGGCGTGATTGAATTCGTCCGTGTGGAGGGATTTCACGATCGCGAGCTCGTCCGCGACCCCCGAGAGATTCGGCAGGAGTTCTGAAATTTCCGCGCCGCCCTGGCCATGTCGCGCGAATTTGTAGCCCGAGGCCGCAATGTTCGGATGGCCGCGCAGGAACGCGAAGCGCTTGCCCTGGATGAACTCGTCCGGGCACGGCTTGCCGTCGTACTGCTGCAACGCCGGCTTGTGGTCGAAGAGATCGAGCTGCGAGGGCGCGCCGACCATGTGGAGATAGATGACCCGCTTCGCCCGCGCCGGAAAATGCGGCGCGCGCGCCGCCAGCGGATTCGCGCCCTTGCCCGCCGCGGCGCCAAACAGGCTCTCCGTCAGCAGCGAACCCAGTGCCACGGCGCCCAGGCCCACGCCCGAGCGTTTCAAAAACGTCCGCCGCGTCACGTTCCGGAAGTGCTCTTCGATCGGATTCATGAATAGGAAGTGGCTGCGGCTTCCAGCCGCAGATTCGATTCTGCGGCTGGAAGCCGCAGCCACGAGGAAATCGAATTCATGTTTTCATCCCTTCGTGATCATCTCGTCCAGATTCATTAACGCCGTCGCCACCGCGTGCCAGGCGGCCAACTCCTCCGCCGTGATTCCCGCGGGCACGCTGAACTTTCCGACCGCCGCCTTTGCGCCGGCCGGGTTCGCCACGTAGGCGGCCGTTTGCTGATCGAACAATTTCCTCAGTGCGGCCGCTTCCGGCGCGGTCGGCGGACGCGCCAGGGCCAGCTGGAACGCATGGCGGATTCGCCCGTCGGTCGTTCCATCCGGCTGCTCGACGAGCACGCGTTTCGCCAGTGCCAGCGCCGCCTCCACATACACCGGATCGTTCAACAACGTCAGCGCCTGCAGGGGCGTGTTCGAACGCGAGCGGCGCACCGTGCACGCGGTCCGCGCGGTGGCGTCGAAATTCATGAAGCTGGGGTAGGGGGAGCTGCGCTTCCACACGGTGTAGATGCCGCGACGCCAGGCGTCCTCGCCCGTACTCACGTCGTACGACACCCGGTCGCCGCCCACTTTGTTTTCCCACAATCCGGCAGGCTGATAGGGCCGCACCGGCGGACCGCCCTGCTTGAGGCTCAGCAGCCCGGCCACCGCGAGCGCATTGTCCCGGATGGCCTCGGCATCGAGCCGGAACCTGGGGCCGCGGGCGAGCAGCCGGTTTTCGTCGTCGCGGGCGAGCAGCTCCGGGGTGACCCGCGACGTTTGACGATAGGTGGTGGAAAGCGCGATGAGCTTGTGGACGTGCTTCATGCTCCAACCGCTCTCCATGAACTCGACCGCGAGCCAGTCGAGTAACGCCGGATGCGTCGGCTGATCGCCCTTCACGCCGAAATCCTCGGAGGTCGTCACGATCCCGCGGCCAAAGAATTCCGCCCACCAGCGATTCACGGTCACCCGCGCCACCAGCGGATTTTCTCGCGCCACGAGCCAGCGCGCGAGATCGAGCCGGTTCGGGCGCAGCGCAGGCGTCCCGCCTGCATCCGAACGATCGGGCAGGTGGGATGCCTGCGCGACGTGAGCATGCAAGACCGCGGGCGTGCCGGGCCCCACGGCTTCACCCGGGTCGAGAAAGTTGCCGCGATTTAGCACCGCGGTTGGCCGGGGCTCCGCCACTTCCTGCATCACGAGCGTCTGCGGCCCCCGCAGCGCGGCCAGTTCCTGCGCGAGCTTCTGCTGCTCTGCGCGCAGGGCGATGGTCGCCGGTTCCTGGGCGAGGAAGTGGGCGGTGAGTTTGTTCGCCTGGGCCAGCGTGCGTTCGGCGCGGAGAGTTCGGACGATGGCCGCGATCTCCGCCGGCACGCTTTCGCCGCCCACCGTGCCAGTCAATGCCGAGAGCCGCACCCGACCGATCGTCCGGCCCGTTCCGAAATGCTGCACGAGCGTGAACGTCAGCGTCATTTCCGCACTGGAGCCCAGCGGCTGAGCGGTGGTGAACGTCGCCCAGTGCGCACGGTGAAGCTGCCCGCCGATCGCCCAGCCGGTGCGGTTGCCGGCCTCGGTACCCAAGAGCGATTCGACGGAGAACTGGGGCTGCGAAAAGGAAGCGGTCGCCTGCGTGAGTTTGACGGGCTCCGCCGGGGCATTGCCCACGGCCGCGGTGACGCGAAAACTGTTCAACACGAAATTCGGCCGCGCCGCATCGCCGCGGCCCGGGCCGCCGCCCGGCAGCGATGGATCCGTTAGCGCTTCCAGTTTGAAGCCGGTGATGCCGTTGAGC
>JBKJRG010000135.1:0-2933 GCA_046594805.1 Opitutaceae bacterium
TGGTTATTCCAGCCCGAGCCATTTCAGCACGGCGTTTCACGAAACGTTCGGTTGCTGCCCCGGGCTGTATCCGTTGAGGACGCTTACACCCGATGTGATTGATCGCCTGCGAAACGATCGCCGCTCATAGCACAAGGACCAGGCGGTGTGCTCCCAGACACAACGCCGCTCAACCGGCCCGCCGCGCCCCCGTTCGCGGGATGATCCTTCGGCGGTTTTAGCAAGGAATCGACAGGAAATAGCAAGTGGCCCAAAGCCACCCTTCGCCAGATTGTCTATGCTGGCCGGGTTCATTTCCAATTCCCACCGTGATCGCAACACCCTCGCGCTTCTTACGCATTCTATTTGGCCCAGCCGCCCTCGCGGCCGCTTGGCCTCTCGCCGCCCAAACTGCGCCGGTCGCCTCCGCGTCGCCGGTGGTCCAGCTCCCGGCCTATCGCGTTGAGGCCGAGGCCGAGAAAGATCACTACGTCCAAGGCCCTTTTCTGCCCGATGTGCAGGGCACGAAAATCAACGTCGGCAAGAAAACCACCATTCTCGACTTCGACGCGCTCCCGCGCATCACGGGCAACAACTATCGTCAGGCCCTCGCGCAAGCGCCCGGTCTCATCCTGAGCGAAGAAACTTCGCCGCTCATCAGCATCGGCTACCGCGGCCTCGAGCCGCACCGCGCGCAATTCACGCAAGTCCTGAAGGACGGCATCCCGATCCACGCCGACCAGTTCGGTTACCCCGAAGCCTACTACGCGCCGCCGCTCGATACCGTCGATCGCATCGAATTCACCCGCGGGGGAGCCGCGCTCATGTTCGGCCCGCAACCGGGGGGGGCGCTCAACTATGTCACCCACCGGCCGCGCACCGATCGCGCCCTCTCGGCGTCGACCCTCCACACCTTCGGCAGCGACGACTACTATTCCACGTTTAGCTATCTCGACGGAACGGTTGGCCGCGTCGGCTACTACGGCTATTACAACCGCCGCCAGTCCGACGGCATCCGCTCGGCCAATAGCGACTACTCGCTCGATGCGTGGCTCGGTCGCGTCGTCCTCGACGCCGACTCGGCTAGTCGCCTGATGCTTACGCTCGAAACCTACGAGGAAGAGCACGGCGAGCCAGGCGGGCTCACCTTCGCCACCGGCGCCGGCACCGTAAACTACCTCGCCGACCGCCGCGCGCCTTCTCGCCTCAACGACCGCTTCAATCTCGATCGCAAAGCCCTCTCGCTCGTCTGGGAGCGCGATTTCGGCCGCGGCACTTTCGTTGGCCGCCTTTGGGCCATCGACTATACTCGTGCGAGCCGGCGGCAGGCCGGCGGCGGTTTCGGCACGCTGCCCACGGGAGCGTCCGCGAACACCAACACGATCGAGCGCCAGCAATTCGACCAGATCGGCGCCGAAGGTCGCGTGCGCCTCGACTGGGGGAACAAGGGCAACCACGTCTTGACCGCGGGCGCGCAGATCTTCCACAGCAAATCCCCGCGCACCGATTCACGCGGCTCGACGGCCGACGCCGCCTCCGGCTCCGTTCGGCTCAAGGCCGAGCGCGAAATTCTCTACACGCCCGTTTTCGCGGAGAACCTCTTTCGTTGCGGCGCGCTGAGCCTCACCCCCGGTGTCCGCGTCGAGTTCGTCGACCAAAGCGGCCGCGAACTGGTCAACGTCGCGCGCACCACCACGCCGCTGCAAAGCCGCGCTGAGCGCGCCACCGTGCCGCTCTTCGGCCTCGCGGCCGCCTACGCTCTGCCGGGGCAAAACGCGCAGCTCTACGCCAACAGCTCGGAAAGCTATCGCCCCATGGTGTTCACGCAGGCGGTGCCGAACGGCGCTACCACCGTCGTCAACGCCGACCTCGAGGAGGGCCGCGCCACGCAACACGAAGTTGGATACCGCGCTCAACCCGCCGCCGGACTCGTGCTCGACGCCAGCGTGTTTTACTTGGAATTCGATAATCAGATTGGCAGCACGACGCTCCCCGGCGGGCTCACGTCGGTCGGCAACGTCGGTCGCGCCGTGCACCGGGGCGTGGAACTCAGCGTCAGTTACGATCTGCTCGCCCGCCGTTCCCTCCAGCCGAACCCGAGCGCGCTCACGCTCTACGCCAACGCGCTTCTGCTCGATGCCAAATTCAAGGAAGGTGTCAGCCGCGGCAAGACACCGCAATATGCCGCCAATCACGTCGTGCGCACCGGGATTGTCTACACTCGCGGCGATCGTTCGAAACTCGCTCTCACCGGCACGCTCTCCGCCGACGCCTATGCCGACGATGGCAACAGCGCTCAACGCTATGTGCCCCCCTACGCCGTCTGGGATCTCACCGCGGAACACAAAATCAAAGGCACCGCGCTGCGCGTGATCGCCGGCATCAACAATGTTTTCAACGAAGATTACTACAGCCGCATCCGGCCCGACGGCATCGATCCCGCCCCGCGTCGCAACTATTACCTCGGGCTTGCCGCCGAGTTCTGAGCATTCGGCCCGTCATCTTATCCCGATCAAGTCGCAAGCACTTCCCGTCGTTTGGCCGCCTCCGTCACGGGTCAGGGCGCTAGAAGTGGGTTTCCGCCGTCGCGTAGGGCAAGCAGGCCAGGCTACTCGTGAACTTTTGGCACGCGCTCGTCGGCAAATATCACTTTCCTCGACCTGAGTCCCTCGGCTGCCGCAGGGCAGGAACTACGGTTTGGGCAGGATTTTTTGAGTTGGGTCAGCTTCGCGGGCCGGGATGTCCATGGGCCGGGCGAAGCGCGCGGGATTTTCCGTGATGATGCGGATATTTTTGTAGCGAATGAGATTCTTCTCCTGCGCGGCGTCGCCCGTTACAGGGAAGGAGTGGATCTTCAACGCGAGGTAGCCGCGGCTGTATTTGTCGTGAAGGAGGTGCGCGGTGGGGATGCCGTTGACCCAGACTTTGAGTTCGCGGCCGAGGGCTTCGATGCG
>JBKJRG010000701.1:0-7946 GCA_046594805.1 Opitutaceae bacterium
CCCCAGGGGCGCGACGAGCCGGGGTCCACCATGTGGCGTAAACGAAGACCGACGGCCTCGCGGTCGTCGGCTTCGATGAAGTCCAGCACCGGCTTGCCGAGCAGTTGATCGGCTTCATGAGCGCCGAGCAATTTTTGCGCGGCGGTGTTGAGAAAGACGATCTGCCCCTCGTGCAACACCAGGATTGCGTCGGGACACAGCTCGATCAACCGGCGATAGCGCTCCTCGCTCTTGCGCAGCGATTCCTCGTGGCGCATCCGCTCGGTCGCGTCACGGGTCACCTGCGTGTAGCCGCGCAGCTGGCCGCTGTCGTCGCGCAGCGCCCGGATGTCGACGTGCGCCCAGAAGGGCGCCCCGTCCTTGCGCAAGCGCCAGCCCTCGTCCTCGAACTTTCCGTCCTTCGCGGCGATCTGCAAATCCGCCGCCGGCCGGCCCGCCTCACTTTCCTGCGGGCGGTAGAACATGGCGAAATGTTTGCCCATCACGCTGTGCGCCGAGTGGCCGAGCACGAGGTCGGCGCCCGCGTTCCAGCTCGAAATGTTGCCGTCCAGGTCCAGCATGAAGACGGCATAGTCCTTCACGCCGCTGACCAGGAGTCGGAAGCGCTCCTCACTTTCGCGCAGTTCCTTTTCCGCCTGCTTGCGCTTCATGCGCTCGTCCGCCAGCCGCAGGGCGCGCTGCACCGCCGGCACGAGATTCGACATCCGCGTTTTCAGCACGTAGTCGGTCGCGCCGCTGCGCAGCGAGTCGATCGCGAGCTCCTCGCCCATCGAGCCGGTGACGAAGATGAAGGGCGTGTCCGGACAGCGGTCCCGGGCGATGTTGAGGGCGCTGAATCCGTCGAAGGCCGGCAGGCCGTGGTCGGACAGGATCAAGTCGGGCGGCTCCTGCTCGAGCGCGCGGACAAAATCGTCCCGCGTTTCAACGCGTTTCGCGGCAAAGACGAGGCCGCCGGCGCGCAGTTCGTGGCTGATGAGCACGACGTCTGCGGCGACGTCTTCGAGCACAAGGATGCGAAGTTCTTTCTTCACATTAGAGAGGGACAGGATGGGCAAGGTGAAATTATTTGGGCCGACAAGTTACAATAGTTCCGAAGGGGAAGGGCTGACAGTGGGTGCAGAACTGAAAGCGACGTAGGCGGAGACCGGGGTTTTCCCCGTGGAACCGTGAAAGATCGCACGGCGTCTCTGTCTTCCCGCGAAAAAAACGCCCGACGCTGGTTCGCGTTCGCGGCGGGGTTGGGGGAGGGTTGGCATGGCCGGCGGTCAGTGCGCGAGATTCGGAGTAGGCGCCAGGACCGAGGTTCTCACCTTGGCGGCGGCGCGGGCATAGACGTCGAGCATCTCGTTGGCCGTGTGCCGCCAGTCGAACTGGCGGGCGCGGGTCAGGCCGGCGAGGCGGAGTCGTTCGCGTAATGCCCCATCGGTCGCGAGCCGTGTGAGCTGGCGCTTGAGGTCATCCACGTCCTCGGGATTGGCAGTGGCCGCGGCATCGGCGCAGACTTCGCCGATGGCGCCTTGGGCCGAGGCCAGCACGGGGCAGCCGCATGCCATTGCCTCGAGTGGGGGCAGGCCGAAACCTTCGAAGAGCGACGGATAAACAAACACGTTGGCCGCGCGATACCAGAGGGGCAGCTCGGCGTTGGACACGAAACCGGTGCACTTGATGTCCGGCGCGAAGGGTGAACGCCGCACCAGGTCATGAATGACCTCGGCGCCGTGCCAGTCGCTGCCGGCGAGCACGAGTTGCCACGGGGACGGCGTCTCGGTCTTGAACTGGTTAAAGGCAGCAATCAGCCGCGCGTGATTTTTCGCGGGATGCTCCAGCCGGGCCACGTAGAGGAAGAAAGGCGGATGCTGCCCGTGTCGCTGCGCGATGAGTGCCCCCGCTTCGCTGCGGCCCTCCGGATTGAAGCGCGCATGGTCGAGACCGTTGTGAATGACGGTGATCCGTTGCGTCGGGATGCCGAAGAAACGGGTGATGTCGACCGCGGTCGCGCGGCTGACGGCCACAATCTCATCCTGCCGCCACGCGAGGTGACGCACCCCGACCCGTCCGTAGAGCATGCGCAGCCAGTCGTATTTCTTCGGGACATGGAACGGCGCGAGGTCGTGAATCGTGGCCACCAGCGCGCAGGGCCGGCGCCAGAGCAGCCGGCGATAGCTGGGGATGTGCAGCACCTCCAGGCCGAGTTGCCGGACGAGGCCCGGCAGCACCAGCTGATGCCAGAGAATGTTCCTGGCCGGCGGCCGGTGCCGCTCGGCCACGGGAACGATCCGCATGCCATCGCGGGCGAATTCGAACAGCGGGAGATCCTCCTCGAGGACGAAGAGGGTGAACTCGTGGCGATGCGCGGCGGGCAGCAGCGCGCGCACGAGTGCGATGACGTAAGCACCCACGCCGGACTTGCCGCGCTGGATGACGGAAGTGGAAAGGCCGATTCTCATTGGGAACCCTCGAGCAGGAGCTGGTCGAGCCGGGTCAGGCGAAGCACGTTGCGCACATTGGACTGCGCATGGGTGAAGAGGACCTGGGCGGGCAGCTCCTGCGCCCAGCGCGTCAGCCGGAGCATCAGGGCTGCACCCGAGCTGTCGATGAAGCGGAGCCGCTTGAGGTCGACGATCACGAGAGTGGCGCCACTCGCGGCGAACGCGCGGACGTGATCCGTCGACATCCGCCAGACGTCCTCGGCGTTGGCAGCAATGATCTCACCGGACCACGCCAGGGAACGCGTGGCGCCGTCCTGCTGCACCGGGGGCTGCGCCGCGATCGCCTCGGCCTGCTGCGCGGCTTCGGCCGCGTCGCGCGCCATGAGAAAATGATCCGTGAGCCGCAATGCGACCAAGGCGCGCTGGAGCGCGGCACTCGGCGAGAGCAGCATGAGGTGATGGCCGCCCGCGCGCAGCACCTTCCGCCAGTGGACCAGAAACGCGATGCCGGTGCCATCGATGTATCGGACCTGGGAAACGTTGAGCATGCAGTGCGCACCGCATTGCGGGATCTTCTGCCAGAACGCCGCGTTATCCTCGAAAGTGCGGCGCGTCAGGCTGTCGCCCACGGTCACGGCACACCATTCCGGCAGGGGAAGCTCGCCGGTGGCAGGCGGCATGACTCCGGCGCGACGCGAGGTCAGGCGCATGGACTGGGCGGCGAGTGTGGGCAGGAAATAAACCAGATCGTTCGCGTAGCGTCGGAACAGGCGGCGCGGCTCCTGCATCAGGCGGTAGAGCCACTCCGTGCCGGTGCGACGCATCAGGGCGGGGGCGCGTTTCATCCGCCCGGCGAGGAAATCGATGGTGGCACCGACCCCGATCGCGACCGGCACGCCGAGCGTGCGGTGATGCATCGCGATCCATTTTTCCTGCTTGGGGCAGCCGAAGGACACGAGGAGGATGTCGGGCTTGGCCTCGCGGACCCGCCGGACGATTTGCTCATGATCCATTTCGAGCAGCGCGGCGAAGGGCGGGGCGTAATGGCCCACGATGTTAATCGTCGGAAAACGGGTGAGCAGCTTCTGGGTGGCTTCCTCCGCGACGCCCGGCGCCGCGCCCAGGAAAAAAATCCGGTAACCCTTGTCCGCGGCCCGCTGCATGAGCGCCGGGGCGAGATCGGAGCCGGCCACGCGCTCGGGGAGGGGATTGCCCAGCCAGCGGGACGCCCAGACGAGGGGGGTGCCATCGCACAAGGTCAGGTCGGCCTCGAGCAGGATCCGGCGCAGTTCGACGTCGCGATGCGCCTGCACCAGGAAATCGACGTTGGCGGTGACGACGTAGTGTGGTTGCCGCGACGCGATCATCGCTTCAATGCGATTGACCGCACCTTGAATCGTGACGGGATCGAATGGGACGCCTAGAATCGCAACCGGCCAGGCTTTGGGCATGGCGGATGAGGGAGTGACGACCGGTTGAGGCCGTTTCCGCGAGTCAAGGGCGTCGGCGAGCACCGGGGCCGAAGCAGAGTTCATTGCATCATTGAACCCTTTTTCGGAAAGAAGGGACATGGGGGCTGTGCCTTCTAAAAACGCGATACGCGGTGAAACCCGCATCGCAACTGGGGCCAACACCCACTTCAGCGACCGATGCCAGTGCCTTAGACTGTTCGCCGAAATGGTCCAAGTTGAGTCAGTGCACCCCTTGGGGGGCGCGGATAGCTATCCGCTTTCCCCATTACAGCAGGGCATGCTGTTCCATCGTCTTCAGGCGGCATCGCCTGGGGTTGATCTTGAACAATGCATCTGCGAGCTGCGGGAACCCGTTGATGCCGCTCGTTTTGAGCAGGCGTGGCGGGAAGTGGTCGCACGGCACGCGATTCTGCGGACCGGCTTTGTCTGGGAGAACGGCAACGCGCCGAAACAGGTGGTTTATCCCGCTTCCCGCGTCCGGATTAACCTGCACCACGCAGAATTCGGCAGCGAAAGCGAAGCCCGGCACGGACTTGAGTCGTATTTGGCCGACGATCGCCGGCACGGCTTTCCCACGTTGGATGCTCCGTTGCTGCGGGTTGCGCTCCTTTGCGCGGGCCCCTCCCATTATTGGTGGGTGGCGACGTTTCATCATCTCCTGCTGGATGGGCGGGCGCTGGTGTTGATGTTCAAGGAGGTGCACGAAATTCACGACGCGCTGGTGCAAGGCCGGACGCTCGACCTTCCGACCCCGTGGCCGTACCGGAGTTACATCGACTGGCTGCAGAAGCTCGATGCGCCGAAAGCGGAAAAATTCTGGCGCGAGCGGATGAAGGGCCTGACCGCCCCGACCGTGTTGCCGATCGCCCGCGCGGCAGGCGAAACGAGCGAGTCCAACGACTTTCCCGGCGAATTGGCCATCCGGCTGACCGAGGCGAAGACTCGCGAGCTGCGCGCTGCCGCCGAGAAACACAAGGTTACGATGAACACCTTCATCCAAGCCGCGTGGTCGCTGGTGCTCAGCCGCTACACGGGCGAGGAGGATGTGGTCTTCGGCGCGGTGCGGGCCTGCCGTCATATTCCCGTCGAGGGCGCCGGTTCGATCATCGGGCTTTTCATCAACACCGTGCCGGTGCGCGTGCGCGTGCCGGCCGACGCGCCGCTGGCCGGCTGGTTGCAGGATCTCCGCGAGACCTGGGTGGCGTTGCGCGAATTCGAACACACCTGCCTGATGAAGGCGCAGCAGTGGAGCGACGTGCCGCCAGGCCGGCCGTTGTTCGAGACGCTCCTCAACTTCCAGGATCCTTCCTGGGACACCGCGCTCCGTCAGCTCGGTGGCAACTGGGAGCGGCGCGAATTCGATATCCGCAGCCAGCCGAACTACCCGCTGGCGGTCGATGCCTACGGTGGCGCGGCCATCATGGTGAAGATGCTTTATGATCGGCGCCGCTTCACCGATGACGCCATCGTCCGGCTGCTCGGGCATTTTCGCGTCGCGCTGGAGTCGCTCGCGAGCGATGCGGCGACCGTGGGCGAACTCCCGCTGCTCACGAGCGAGGAGCGCACCGAGCTGCTCGTGAACTGGAATCGCACCGCCGCCCCTTATCCCTGCGAGGCCAGCGTGCATTCCTTCGTCGAGGCGCATGCCGAGAAAACGCCCGCCGCCGTCGCGGTGGCGGACGGCACGACTTCCCTCACGTATCAGGAATTCAACGCCCGCGCCAACCAGCTGGCCCACCGGCTCAAGAGTCTGGGCGTCGGATCGGAGTCGCTCGTGGCGGTGTGCATGGGTCGTTCGACCGAGATGCTGGTCTCCTGGCTGGCGATCCTGAAGGCGGGTGGCGCGTTCGTGCCGCTCGACCCCAATTACCCGGCTGAGCGGCTGGCTTTCCAGCTTTCCGATTGCGGCGCGACCGTGCTTCTGACCCAGCCCCGCCTGCGCGCCACGCTCCCGCCGGCCGGGCCCGCGCTCACCGTGCTCGAAGTGCCCGCGGATGGCAGCGGTTTCTCCACCGAGCCCGCGACGAATCCCGGAGTCGTCACCACGGCGCGGAATCTTGCCTACGTCATTTATACCTCCGGCTCCACCGGCCAGCCCAAGGGCGTGGCGATCGAACATCGCGCGTTGATGAACCTCGTGACCTGGCACCAGCAGGCCTTCCAAGTCACGGCGGCCGATCGCGCCACCCAGGTCGCCAGCCCGGCCTTCGACGCCTCCGTGTGGGAGACGTGGCCCTACCTTGTCGCCGGCGCCAGCGTCCATATCCCGGATGAGGAAACGCGCGTCGCGCCGGTTGAGCTTTGGCGCTGGATGGCCGCGCAGCGGATTAGCATTTCCTTCCTGCCGACGCCGCTGGCGGAAGCCGCGATCAACGAGCCGTGGCCGGAAGGGATGACCCTGCGCCTGCTGCTGACCGGTGGTGACAAGCTCAAGCGCCGGCCGCCGGCGAGTTTCGCGTGCGAGCTGATCAATAATTACGGGCCGACCGAGAATACCGTCGTGTCCACCTCAGGGGCGGTGCCGCGCGCCAGCGACGAAACGTTCACGCCGTCCATGGGCCGGCCGATCGCGAATACGCAGTGCTATATCCTGGACCGCCAGCTCCGGCCCGTGCCGGTCGGCGTCCCGGGGGAGCTGTTCGTCGGTGGCGACAGCCTGGCGCGCGGTTATCTGAACCGCCCCGAGCTGACCGCGGAAAAATTCGTGCCGAGCCCGTTCGCGCCGTCCGCCGGGCTGCGCTCCCGGTTGTCGCCCCGCCTGTATCGCACCGGCGATCTCGTGCGCTGGACCGCCACGGGCGAAATCGAGTTCCTCGGCCGGCTCGACGGCCAGGTGAAGATCCGCGGCTGCCGGATTGAGCTCGGCGAAATCGAGTCCGCGCTGCACGCCATGCCCGCCATCCGCGAAAGCCTCGTCGTGGCCGCGGTCGACGAACGTGGCCAGGCGCAAATTGTGGCTTATATCGTGGCGCAGCCCGATTCCGCCGCGCCCACCGAGCTCGAGGTGCTCGAGCACCTGCGGACCAAGCTCCCCGCTTACATGGTTCCGTCCACGCTGATGTTCCTCGAGACGTGGCCGCTCACGCCAAATGGCAAGATCGACCGGAAAGCGCTGCCGGCTCCGTCGGTGCAGCGTCCGGAAAACACGGCCGTGTTCAGCGCCCCCGGCTCGCCCACCGAGGAGGCCGTCGCCCGCGTTTGGCGGGAAATTCTCGGGCGCACCCGCATCGGGCGGCATGATAATTTCTTCGACCTCGGGGGCCATTCGCTCCTCGCCGCCCAGGTCGTCTCGCGGCTCAACCAGGCGCTCCAGGCTGCCTTGACGGTCCGGTCGGTCTTCGACCAGCCCACTGTTGCCGGCCTGGCCCGCGAAGTTGAGTCGCGACGCGACAACACCGGCGCGTCGCGCCCGCTTGCGCTTCGGCTCAAGCGGCGCGCGCCGCGCGCGGACTTGGAAGTTTTGCAACCGAACTAGCATCACCATGGAATCCCAGACACTTTCGTCCCCGGTCCCCGACGAGGTTGTCCGGCCAACGGGAGCATCCGCCCCGCTCGCTGAACGCCCCATTCCCGCCTCCTCCGGCCAGCGCCGGCTTTGGTTCCTCGAACAGATGGAGCCGGGCTCGCCGCTGTACAACATCCCGTACCTCGTGCGGCTGAGCGGCTCGCTCAACGAGCGCGCCCTCGACCGCGCACTGGCGGCCGTGGTGGAGCGCCACGAGTCGATCCGGACGATGTTCGTGCCGGTCGGCTCGGAACCGACCCAGGTGATCAAGTCCTCGTGGTCACTCGCGATGCCACTGACCGACCTTCGCAACATTCCCGCGGACGAGCGCGAAGCGGAGCTGAAGCGGCTCACGATTGAGGAAGCGAAGCAGCCCTTCGATCTGCAGAAAGATCTTTTGCTGCGAGTGCGCCTCTTCCGCCTCGCCGACACCGAGCATGCCCTGATGCTGGTGATGCATCACATCGCCTCCGACGGCTGGTCGATGGCCGTCATGTATCGCGAAATCGGCGCGTGCTACGACGCGTTCGCGAACGACCA
>JBKJRG010000319.1:0-3246 GCA_046594805.1 Opitutaceae bacterium
CAGCCGGGATTGAAACGATACCGAGTGTTTCGCCGCCGGAATGTTGGCGCGGGCGGCGAGGGCGCGCGTGGTGGCCAGTACCTGGGCGCGGTAACACGTCGCATGGGCTGGGGAACAGGTTTCACAGCAATCGGGCACGCGGAGGCAGTGTGACTGGGAGGAGTCCGCCTTCCGCAAGTGGCGCTCGGGGAGCCCGTGGTAACTGAAGAGCACGTGATCGTAGGGCTGGGCGAAATACGGGGCCGAGACCGCATGGAGCGCCTCAATGTAATCCTCGTCCTCGTAAAACGGCTGGACGGTCGTGAGCCGCAACCGCGGGCCCAGCCGCGCTGCCTCGGAGAAGACTTTCACGACCACCGTCTCCCAGGATGACATCGCGTAGTGTGGGTATTGCGGAAAGAGCAAAACCTCCGTGATCCCGTCGGCAGAGAGCTGGGCCACGACCGTCGCGATCGACGGCTGGCCATAGCGCATCGCAAGGTAGACCGGCGTCTCCGGGCCGAGCGCGGCGGTGAGCTTGCGCTGCACATTTTTTGAAATGGCGAGCAAGGGCGAACCCTCCTTGGTCCAGATCTGGGCGTAAGCGTGGGCGGACTTTGGCGCGCGTTTCGGCACGATGATCCGGTGCACGAGGATTGAGCGCAGGAAAGGCGAGTCCGGCTTGTCGATCACGCGCTCATCGCCGAGGAATTCGTCCAGGTAACGGCGCACATCCGGCACGGCGGTCGACTCAGGCGAACCCAGGTTGACGAGAAGCACGGCGCGTTTGGACATGGCATGAAATTCGTCGGGTGAAACTCCCGAGAAGTCAAACGATGGAGAGGGGGCGGCGGATGCAGCCGCGCAAAAGCCTCACGCCAGCCGGCCGCAATACTTCAACTGCGAAATGAGCCGGTGCACATTTTCCGGCGCGATCCGATCGGTGATGACGGAACGCGGGAAGTTGGGCTCCACATCGAGCCGCACCCCTTCCTCCGTGCCGGGACGGACGAAATCCTCGACAAAATCCATGCCGCCGCGCGCGCGCATCCAGCGCCAGTAGGGATCGGGGTCCTCGGATTCGATCACGATTTCCGCGTGCAGGAAAACGTGACAGTACAACGTGAGGTCGCGAAACGACGAAAACCAGGTTGGCGGGGTTACCAGTTGGTCTCGAATGATCAGGGACATCGTTCGTTGCCGCAAGCAGGGCTATTGCCCTACTCTGACCGCGGCGAGATTTTTTTGAGCCGTCGGCTGGCATGGGGCGTTCGCCCACGATCGGGGGCGGTCCGTTCTTTTGGCTTTCGCGCCGTGCGGTAACGGGCAAGCGTGGCCTTTCATTCTTCCATGACTACTCCCCGCCAGCCCGTCCTCCTCGTCATCCGCGATGGCTGGGGCAAGAATCCTGATCGGTCCCAAGATGCGACCAATGCGGTCGCGCTCGCGCAAAAACCCTGTGACGACCGGCTGCACGCGCAGTATCCACAAACCCTCGTCGCCGCCTCCGGCCTCGACGTCGGTCTGCCGGCCGGCGTGATGGGCAACAGCGAGGTCGGCCACGAAAACATCGGCGCCGGCCGCATCGTCGATCAGGAGCTGGTGCGGCTGAACAAACTTTTTTCCGAGCAGCGCCTGGCGGCAAATCCGGTATGGCGCGGAGCCATCGATCGCGTGCGGACCCGCCCGGGCGCCCGGCTTCACCTGATGGGGATCGTGAGCGATGCCGGCGTTCACGGCATGCTCGAGCATCTCTACGGCATCCTGCGGCAGGCAAAGGCCGACGGGCTCAAGGCGGACCAGGTGTTCATCCATGCGTTCACTGATGGTCGCGACACTCCGCCCCACAGTGGCGTCGGCTATGTGAAGCAAGTGGACGCCCAGTGCCGCACCACCGGCGTCGGCCGGATTGCGACCGTGTGCGGGCGCTTCTGGGCGATGGACCGCGACAATCGCTGGGAACGCGTGAGCAAAGCGTACCAGATGCTCGCGGGCAAAAAAACCGACGCGACCGCGCCGGATGCGGCTTCGGCCATCCAGGCGTACTACGACAAACCCACGAACGATTCACAGAAAGGCGACGAATTCGTTCCGCCGACCTGGATCGTCGGCGCCGACGGCCAGCCGCTCGCCACATTCCGCGACGGCGATGCCGTGTTATTCTATAATTACCGCGGCGATCGTCCGCGGGAGATCACCAAGGCGTTCGTGCTGGACGGATTCAAGCAATTCGAGCGCGGGCCGAAGCTCGACCTCTACTTCGCGACGATGACGGAGTATGAGTCGGGGTTGCCGGTGCAGGTGATTTCGCCGAAGCCGGCGGCGCTGAAAAACATCCTTGGCCAAGTGGTGAGCGAGGCGGGCCTCGCGCAGTTTCGCTGTGCCGAGACGGAAAAAAACCCGCACGTGACTTTTTTCTTCAACAATTACCGCAAGGATCCTTTTCCCGGCGAGGAGCGGGCGTGTCCGCCGAGCCCGAAGGTGCCGACGTACGACCTGCAACCGGAGATGTCCTCGGCTCAGGTAACCGAGGCGGCGCGCGCGGCGATTCTGTCCGGTAAATACGCGCTGATCGTCGTGAATTATGCGAATCCGGACATGGTGGGCCACACCGGTTCGCTCCCGGCCACGGTGAAAGCGGTTGAAGCCACGGACCGCGGGGTGGGCGAATTGCTCGCGGCGCTGGAGACGGTGCGGGGCCGGGCGCTAGTTTGCGCGGACCATGGCAACGCGGAACAGATGTGGGATCCCACGGTAAACGGCCCGCATACCGCGCACACGTTAAACTTGGTCGAAGTGTTTGTGGTGGGCGAAGGGTTCGTCGCGGGGAAAACGAAACTGCGCCCGCGCGGCCGGCTGGCGGATATCGCGCCGACCCTGCTTGCCCTGATGGGACTGCCGAAACCGGCGGAGATGACGGGGGAGAATTTGATTGTGGGCTGAGGGTTCGGGGCTGGGGTGGTCCCGCGGCCGCGGGATCGCCATGCCGTCGCGGCGCACTCGATTGCATACGGAGGGGCGCTTTCCCAAGCGCCCAAATGGATTTCGAAAAGGGGTGGAAGGGTGATCGCTCTGCTTTTCGGCGGTTGGGAAACCGCCGCTCCTTCGGGAGCCCGATTCCACCGCCCACCGGCAGATGTGCCCCGCATCGCACGGTCTTTCGTTTTGGCCGCGTAAATGTAGGCCAGCTCGCTTGCGAGCGCGGTTTGGCGCGCGCAAGCGCGCTGACCTACGGTAAAGGCGTTTGAACAGCCAAAACGAAAGACC
>JBKJRG010000725.1:0-11832 GCA_046594805.1 Opitutaceae bacterium
CAACGACGAAATCATGCCGCGGCTGGCGGAGGCGCTGCAGCAAATGTGGCAGCGCGATCTCGGCATTCGCATCGCGCTCTCCCCCGTGGAGCAAAAAACCTGGATTCAAAATCAGCAAACGCTGAATTACGGGATCTCCACTGCGGCTTGGACGGCGGACTTTCCTGATCCCGTCACCTTCCTCGGCATGTTCACCGCCAACAGCGCCTACAACTGGACCGGATGGAATCATCCCGAGTACGAGAAATTGCTGGCCACCGCCGCCACCACCGCCGAACCCCGACAGCGCTTCGAGATCCTCCAGCAGGCCGAGGCGCTTCTCCTCGCGGAATCGCCGATCGCCCCGCTGCATTACGGCGCCCAGACCTACCTCATCCACCCCGCCGTCAAAGGCTGGGATCCCGCGCCGCTCGTGTTCCGTCGTTTTCAACTCGTCGAGCTCAGGAATTGATTTCGTTGGCGCGGCGCGGCCGGCCGCGCATTGTAATCCCATGCGTCCCGTCCTGGCCTCCCTCCTGTTCGTTGTCGCCGTCGTTGCCGCGCCCGCCGCCGAGGCGGAATTCCTGCGGGTCTGGCCCGGCTGGCGCGACGCGGAATCGTTCGAACGGATCAGCGAGTATTTCGGCGGCGGCGAAAAAAATGGCCGGCAGATCATGCTCCGAACCCAGCCGGAATCTCGCGAAGGATTTTATTTTCTGGTGCGGGTGAAGGCCGCGGCCGCGCTCCCGGGCGCACGCTATGAAGTGAGTGTCATCCGGCCGGACGCCCCCGAGGCCAGGGTGTTCTCCTTCCCAACGCCCATCGCGGTGAAGGAATCGGTTTTTCAGCTCGGCATCACGGGCAGCGACTGGCCGGGCGGGAAAGACGCGCACCCCGTGGCCTGGAAGATGGCGCTCGTCGCGAGTGATGGACGCGTGCTGGCCGAACAGAAAAGTTACCTGTGGGAAAAGCCGGCGAAGTGACGCGCGCTTCGCGGCCGGCAAGCGGGGAATGGTCCGGCTGGCAGCCGCTGGCCGGCATGCCACCGCTCAGTGCCGAGGTGCTCGCGGAAACCCTGGACGGCGGCCAGGCCTTCCGCTGGCGGCGGATTAAGCTGCCAGCCGAATCGGTTGGGGTTGGTGATGGAGACGGGGCGCCCTCGCCCCGTTGGACCGAGTCCTGGCTCGGAATCTGGGGCCACACGATGGTGCGACTGCGCTGCAGGGACGACGGAATGCTCGAATGGTCCGCCCCCGCGGCACTGGTCCCGCGCACGCCCGCGGCGCTGGCGGAGTATTTCGGCGCGGAACGCGATTTCGCCGTGCTGGCGGATTCCCTGCCCTGGCGGAGCGATCCGCATCTCGCCGGTTGCATCGGCGCCTTCCGCGGCCTGCGAATCCTGAAACAACCCTTCGGCGAAACCCTGCTCGGCTTCCTCTGCAGCGCGACCAAGCAGATCGTGCAGATCAAGCAAATGGTCGCGCTCCTCGCCGAGCGACACGGCGCGCCGCTCCTGCCCGTAGCGGAACGCGTGAGCGTTTCGTCGACCCCCGTTTCGACCTTCGTTCCCGTAGCGGAACGCGTGAGCGTTTCGTCGCCGCAGGTGAAGACAAGCCCTCCGTCATCTCCCGTCACGCACGTCATCCACCGCCTCCCCACCTGGCCTGAGCTGGCCCATGTTCCCGAGACCGAATTGCGCGCCTGCCTGCTCGGCTTCCGGGCGCGGTACATCGCGGAAACCGCCCGTCTCCTCGCCGCCCGCCCCGGGTGGCTGGAGGAAACGGAATCCCTCCCGTACGCCGTCGCGAAAGAGCGCCTCTGTTCGCTCCCGGGCGTCGGCGAGAAAGTGGCCGACTGCGTGCTCCTGTTCGGCGCCGGCCGACTCGAGGCATTTCCCGTGGATGTCTGGATTCTGCGAACCCTCGCGCTGCGCTACGGACTCGAAGGCTGGCGGCCGGCGCAGCTGACGCAGTTCGGCCGCGCCCACTTCGGCCCGCTCGCCGGGCTCGCGCAGCAATTCCTCTTTGCGTGGGAGCGCCAGGCAGCGAAGGCAACGCGGCCAGTGAAACCGAGCCCGTCCGCCCGCTAAAGCCGTTCTCCCCCCAACATCAACCGAACGCCCCCGTGCAAGTGTCACTTATTAAGTGACACTCGGATGGGTGCCACTCAACCCGGGCCGGCCAGTTCTAGCCTCGGATTTAAGCGCTCGGTCCGCCGTGACCGAAGTTGTAGGCCAGCTCGCTGGCGGTTCGAAGCCAGGTCAGCGACCTGGCCTACACACTCCCGGCCGTGGATTCCTTCACCAATTCATTTCTTTCCGCGCTGGATCAGTTCAACCTCGTAACCCTCGGGCGCATCGATGAACGCGATGGTCGAACCACTGCCGGTCGGCGTCGGCCCGTCACTCAGCTTGAAACCCTTTTGTTCGAGCTGGCGCGTGAATGCCGGCAGGTCGTCGACCTCGAAGGCGAGGTGCATCAGGTCCGGCTGCACCTGCACCGGCGGGCTGTTCGGCAGCTGGCAAATCTCGATCTCCTCGTCGCTGTTGGGCGTCGCGAGAAATGCGATTTGGGCGCCGCGCGGCGACACGCTGCGCCGGGCGACCTTGAGCTCGAGCGCCTGCTCGTAGAATTTCACCGTGCGCTCGAGATCGTTCACCCGCATCCGGGTGTGGAGGAGTTTCTTGACCATGCGCCGAGATTGCATGCCGGCCGACCTTGGCGCAAGCTGCGCAACGTTCCCCCCATGATACATCGATCGCTGGGTTGCGCGTTGCTTTTCATCCTCCTCCTCGGCGGCGGCCTGCACGCCCCCGATTCGAGCCCGCGCATCTTCCTGGCGGGGGATTCAACGATGGCGGACAAGCCGCTCGATCTGCCCGAACGCGGCTGGGGCATGGCGCTGGCCGAGGTGTGCCGCGATCCCGCCATGGTGAGAAACCACGCGATGAATGGCCGGAGCTCCAAGAGCTTCATCGACGAGGGGCGTTGGGACAAACTGACGACCGACCTGCGGGCGGGTGACTACGTGATCGTCCAGTTCTCCCACAACGACGAGAAGAAGGAGGACCCGAAACGCTACACGGATCCCGCGACCACTTTCCGCGACAACCTCCGGCGCTTAATCCGCGAAACCCGGGCCAAGGGAGCAACCCCAATCCTGGCGACGCCGGTGGCCCGCCGCAAATTCAGCGCCGCCGGAAAAATTATCTCATCTCATGGCGCCTACCCGGACGCACTGCGCGCGGTGGCCCGGGAGGAAAAGGTGCCGCTGCTCGAGTTGGAGCGCGCGACCACCGAATGGCTGGAGAGCGTCGGGGATGAACCTTCGAAAAACTTCTTCATGTGGATCGCGCCCGGGACCCACCCCAAAATACCTGAAGGCCGGAAAGACGACACGCACTTCAACGCCGCGGGCGCGAGGAAGGTCGCCGAGCTCGCTGTCGCGGAAATCCGCGCCCAACAACTGCCGCTGGCGAAGTGGCTGCAGTAGCGCGGGCGGATTTCCAGCCCGCCGGTGTAGGGGCGTCGCTTGCCGACGCCCGCGAACACTCGCCGGGTGCTCCACCACGGGCGTCGTCAAGCGACGCCCCTACATTCGATTCCGGATCATTTCGAAAAAATCGGCGGACCCGCCGGCGCGGTGGGCGCAGGCGCGGCCGCTTCCGTCGCTGGCGCCGCATCGCGCTTCAACGCCGCGGCGAGCAGCCGAAACCGGTCGCGCTGGGCCTCGTCCCTGGCAATCTTCAGTCCGTGATTGGCGAGGGCGCCGGCCTCCTCGGGAAAACCGCGGCCCGCCGCCAGCAGCGCGGCATGCAGCACCAGCGGAACGCTGCGGGGAAACGTCTGCACCCCTTCCACCACCACCATGAATTCCTCGCGCTTCGGCGGTTCGGCCGAATTCGACCAGGCCTCGGCGATCGTCCCATAGACCTCCGCCAGCTTCGGCACCTTGGTCCGCGCCGTGTTGAGCGGGGCCAGCACGGCCTGGACCTGCTTCGGGTCGAGTTTCCCGTCCGCGCCCGCCGGTTTCGCGAGCGCCTCGGCCAGCCGGAGCCGGCCCAGTTCGAGATAGGCCCGCGCACGATCGACATTGGCGACGGCGGCGGCCTCGAGGAATTTCCGCGCGCGGTCGTCCCGGCCCGATGCCCGCTCGTCGAGGCCCAGGGCCGCGAGCAGACGCGGATCACGTTCGCCGCGGACGTAAGGCGCGATGAGGGCGTTGTGGGCTTTTTCGCCATGGCCCCCGAGCCGGAGCACTTCGCCCTTGAGCCGGCCGACCACCGCGTCCGGCGCGGCCTGCAACGCGATCGCCGGCGGCTCCGGAATTTCCTGCCCTTTCTTCGCGGTGAACTGCATGGCGGTGTGCACCGTGAAGTCGAGGTAGCCGCGCAGCTCGAGCGCCATCTGATTGTAGGTCTTGCCGAAGCACTCCTTGAACATGTCCTCGTTTGGCGCCTCCTGCTCGAGCCGGGCCAGATACTTGATGAAGGGCCGCTGGAATTTCTTGTTCTGCCCGTACAGGCACATGTGCACCCAGGCATAACTCTGCGCCGCCCAGAACGTATCGCGAGAGCGCATCTGGTCGGACTCGAGGAACTGCTTGAAGGGGATCAACGCGCGTTGCTGCAGGCGCCGGTTGAAATCGCCGATCTTCTCCGCGCCAAAACCATCGCCGATTTGGGCAAACGTGACCCACTTCCGGTTGAAATCCATCGCGGCAAAAATCTGCACGAGGCCTTCCTCGAACCACGGCGCCGGCGGCTTGCTCACCTGCCGGCGAATCAGGAAGCGAAAATATTCCAGGTAGAATGCCCGGTAGGGATCGGCTTCCTCGACCGTGTTGTCGGCCAGCAGGAGCTCGCTCAGGGCAAAATCGACGACAATCGCGGCCCGCTCGGGGTTTTGGAAAAACAGGCCATTCACCTTGAAGCGCTCCTCGGCGCGCTCGGGCGGCAGGAATTCGTCGAAGCCTTTGCCGCGGCCGCAGAGGAGGAGCGCCGTCGGCACCGGTGACTGGCCGCGCGTCAACCCAGGCATGATCATTTCGATCACCTGTTGCAGGAGCAGGAAGTCGCGGCTGAAGCGCTTCGTCTCGCGCTCCGAGATGTTCGACAGCAGCTCGAAGCCCGGCAGCTCCGCGTAATGCCACATCTCCGGGAGCGGCAACAAACGCGAATCCGTCACTTCGAACTTTGGCAGCTCGATGATCGGGCCTTCGGCCACGGGTTCGGCCGCGAAGCCGCCGGCGCCCGCCAGGACCAGGAACAGCCCGGCCCCTAAAATCGTCTTCCGGGGCCGGTTGTAGGGCCGTCGCTTGACGACGCCCGCGGATGCGACGGCCGATCGGTGTTCGCGGGCGTCGGCAAGCGACGCCCCTACAAAAACCATTCGGCTCTTCGTGCCCTCTGTTTTCATGTCTTCGTCTGAGTCGGTTGCCGCGACGCTATTCCTTCGGTGCAGCGGGCGCGGCCGGAGCCGCCGGCTCCGGCGGCAGTTCCTTTTTCAGGGTTTCAAACCGCGCGCGGACCGTGGCGTCCGGCGCGTACTTGATCCCGTGCTCAGCGAGGGAGTGCGCGACATCCAGCTGTCCCGCATCCGCGCTCAAGGCCGCCACCTGGTAGGCCAGCTTCAGCCGGCCGGGAAACAACCGTACGCCATCCACCAGCGCGCCGACGTCCTCCCGTTTCGGGGTCAAAGGGCTGCGGGCCCAGGTGTCGGCCAGCAGATCGTACACGGCCGGCTGATGCGGGGGCTGGGTCCGCGCGGTCATCAGCAAGTCGATCACGCCCGCGGCCTGCGGCGCCGAGAACCGGCCGTTGGGCCCCGCGGGCTTTGCGAGCGCATCGGCATGACGATAGCGGGCCAGCTCGAGGTAGGCTTCCGCGCGCACCACCTTGGCGGCCACGGCCGCTTCGAGGAACTTACGCGCCCGGTCATCTTCGCCCGCGACGCGCTCGTGGAGGCCAAGGCTCGCCAGCAGGAGCGGGTCGCGCTCGCCGCGGATATAGGGCGCAATCAGCGTGGCCCGGGCCGCGCCCGCGTTTCCGCCGAGCATGAGCGTCTCACCTTTGATCCGCCCGATCTCGGACTGCGTGGCGTCACGCAGTGCCAGCGGCGGTGGCGGAATGATCACGTCCACCTTCGAACGATATTCCTTGTGCTCGTACACCGTGAAATCGACGTAGGAACGAATCTCCATGAGCATCTTCTGGTACGTCATGTTGAAGCATTCCTTGAACATCGTCTCGGTCACCGGCTCGCGGGCGGACCGCTGCATAAACGTCGTGAACGCCTTCAGGTATTTCCCCTTGTAGCCGTACAGGCACATGTGGACGAATGCATACGCCTGCTTGGCCCAGCGGTTGTTGCCGAGCGGGTTCAAGGCTTCCGGCGAGTCGTGCGAGATGGCAAAAAACTTGTCGAGCGGCACTAGCGCCCGGCGCCGCAACGCGGCGTTGAAATCCAGATCCTCCGCCGGCGCGCCGGCGAGCGCCAACCCGCCCCCCTCTTCCGCCGCCGCCGCCGCATTGAACTCCGCCGTGAACGCCGCCTGCGCCGAGACCGTGTTCGGATCCTCGAGCTTCGCGAACTCGATCCACTTTCGATCGAACTTCATCCGCATGATGATCTGCGCCAGGCCTTCCTCCAGCCACGCCGCCAGCCGCGGTTCGCTGCGGCTGAGCAGGTAGTGCACGTACTCGCGGTAAAGCTGCTTGTCGTGATCCACGCTGATCAGGCCGGAGTCCGTCCCCGTGGCGGCATCTCGGCTGTCGTCGATGTTGAGGACGTTCAGCGTGGTGGCCTGCAGATCGATGACGATGGCGGCGCGATCGCCCTTCTTCAGGAACATGCTCGCGAGCCCGGCGTCGACGACCGACTTGCCCTTGGGCACGAAGGCATCGAATTTGCCGCCTTTGCCACAGATGATCAGCGCGGTCGGCTGGCCCCCGCGTTGCGGCACGGGCCAGACATGGCTCAGCGCCTGGCGAAACATGTCGAAGTCCCGCATCAATCGCTGCGTCGCCTTGTCCGAGGCATTGGTCAGAATCTCGAACCCCGGCATCGTCGCGTAACGCCACGCCTCGGGCGGAGGCAACTCGCGGGAATCGGTGACCACGAACTTCGGCAATTCAATCACCGGCCCCGCCGTCGGCTCTTCGGCGGCGCGGGCCAGACCCACCGCAAAGAGCGCAACCAGACCTGCAAACTTGGCCGCCGCCTGCCCCGACCAAAACACACGTTTCATGATAGTGAGACGAACGCCACCACGGAAAGTTGCCGAGCCAAAAACTTGAATCTCCGGGAGTGGCTGCGGCTTCCAGCCGCAGATCATCGGCTGGAAGCCGATGCCACTTTAAACGCTCCTCCGCTCAACCTGGACCCGCCGCGCGCAGCAATCCGACGAACAGCGCGATTATTGCTCCCGATAGTGCGCAACACGCGAGGAACCCGATCGTGTCCACCCGATCCCAGCGGCAGAATTCCCAGTTCGAACGCGGCAGCAGCTTCGTCTGATCGAAGCGTGTCGGGTTGCGCCGCGTTTCCTCCATCGCCGCCGCCTCGAGCTCGGGCGTGTCGCCCACGGGCGTTTTCATCTTCCCGTAGAAAAACGCGACGCGCGCGGGATCGGTCGGCCGCGTCATCAGGCTGACGACCATCAGCACCACGAACGGGAAAAGCCCATCGAAGAAAAACTGGATCGTGAACCGCTCGGTCGGCGTCATCGCGACGACGTCGACTCCCGCCTTGCCGACCAGCCAGGCTTCGAAATTGAACCCGTTGGTCCGGGCCTTCGCCGCCCGCAACGGGCTGGTGAGATCGTCGGGGTTCTGGTGGACGACCTTGGCAAAATATACGCCTGTGCCCCGCTTCGTGCTCATCTGCGCCAGCTCCGGGTGCGTCGCGAGGGCGGGCACTTTCGACGCCGTCCAGGGAATGACGAGGATCACCAGGGTCGACAGGATCACGCAGGCCCACACCGCGGGCGCGGTGACGCGCCGCCACCAGTACGTGAGCAGCACGGCGGCGCCGAAGGGAATGTTCACCGTGAGCACGATCTTCACGATGTCGTAGAAGCTCCCCATCAAAGTAGCCGCGAGGGTGCCGAGCACGAGCACGGCGACGATGGTGCAACGCGCGTAGAAAACGCCCTGCTTTTGGGATATGTCCGGCCAGATCTGGCGGTAGACGTTGCGGACGAAGAGCGAGGAAATCGCCAGGGCCTTGGCCGCCAGCGTCGACATGGTGCCCGCGAGCACGCCGGCCAGCATCAGCCCAATCAGCCCCGGGCCGAGCAGCTGGTTGGACATCGCGCCCCACACCGCATCCGGATCGGAGAGGCCGCCGACGCCGAACATCGCCACGGCGATGAGCCCGGCGAACGCCCACATGATGATCATGAGCCGCTTCAGGTACGTGCCCGAGACGCCCGAACGCGCCGCGAATTCGTTCTTCGCCGAGCCGCAGATGCCCATGTTGTGACTGAGGCCGCCATTCTGCACGATGCTCACGAGCAGGATCCCGCAGAGACTCCACACCGTGAACTGCGCGCCACCCGTTGCGCCGAAGAGGTTGAACATTTCCTTCGGCACCTTCTTCGCCAGCTCCCCCCAGCCGCCGATGGCATGCAGGCCGGTGGGGATGAGGAGGAGCGAAAACACGATGATGAGCACGCTCTGCAATCCCTCGTTCACCGCTGCCGCCGCCATTCCCCCCAGCACGATGTAGGTGCCGACGACGACGGTGAAGATGGCATAGAATACGAGCTCGTTCAGGACCGTGACATAGCTGCGCAACTCCCCGCGCGCGTTGCGATCGTGCAGGGTGTCGAGCCGCGCCTTTTGTTCCGCCGGCAGTGCGGCGGTGGCGTTTTGCTTCTCGAGCAGCTTCAGCTCCCGGTAACCTTCCACCGCGGCGCGCTCGGGCGCGGTCCACTCCACTTCCTGTTTCACCACGAGCGACGACGCGATTTTGTAAGCGGTGACGTTGCCGAAACCGAGGAACACGCAGGCCACGAGAATCTGGAAGACGGCGTAGAAGAGACTGAGCCCGCGACTGGCGTAGCGATCCTCGAACAAGTCCGAGACGGTGGTCAGCCGCACGCGGCGGAACCAGACGTTCATGAACCAGAAATAGGGGTTCATAAAAACGGTCTGGAAGGACAGCCACGACCCCGGCGCGCCCTGCTGGTAGACAAAGCTGGCCGTGCTCACCGCACCCTGCGGCTCGGTGGCGTTGCCGAAATTCAGGAAAAACTGGTACAGCTTCCCGAGTTTTCGGCCGGCGAGAAAGAAGCCCTCCTCCGAAGCCGTCGCCTGGGCGGCGCGTTTGCCGATGTACAGGACGGCAACGAGGTAGGCGACGATGATGGCAAGATCGATGACGTGCAGGCTGCCGAAACGCATTGGGGTTGCCGGGACGGTGAGAGGTGGCCGGAGGTGCGGCGAGCCCACAGTTCCGCGGACGGTCCGGTGGGTTTCCCGAGCGCCCGAAATGTCCGTCCGGAGGGGCGCTTTCCCAAGCGCCCAAATGGATTCCGAAAAGGTGTCGAAGGGTGATCGTTCTGATTTTCGGCGCTTGGGAAACCGGCGCTCCTCGGGAGCCGGATTCCACCGCCAACGGGCAACCGGTCGCGAAATCGCATCCCGCCGCGAAACGATTTGCCTTCCACTGCGTCGGGCCGAAAGGTCGGACAGTCCGACCCACCCCGCATGCCTGGTCCTGCCCCTACGCTTCGTTCGCTCGCCAAGGTTCTCGGCTTGTCGCGCACCACGGTTTCCGACGCGCTCCGCGGTTCTCCCCGCGTGGATCCCAACACGGCGGAGCGGGTCAAAAAGGCCGCGAAGGAAGCCGGCTACCGCCGGAATCCGCTCGCGGGAGCGCTCATGTCCGAACTGCGGCGCTCGCGTGGCACCGCGTTTCGCGGGGTGCTGGCGGCCGTCGATTTCACCGAGCCCAACCGCCCCGACTACGCGGCGCGTTACCACAAGGAACTGGTGGTGGGCGCCGAGACGCGCGCGACCGAGCTCGGCTTCAAGGTCGAGCGATTCTCCGTCGGCCACGCCGGCGTGTCGGTGCAGCGACTCGACTCGATCCTCCAGTCGCGGGGGATTCACGGCGTGATCCTGCTCCCCGCCTGGGACGAGCCGGATCTGTCCAACTTGGATTGGACGCGCTTCGCGGGGATCTACACCGATTACATCATCGAGCGGCCGGCGCTGCATTCGGTCTGTTCCGATCATTACCGTTCATTGCTCGCCGCATTGCAGCGGCTGGCCGCGCTGGGCTACCAGCAGCCGGGACTATTCCTGCAAAAGCACCAGGACGAGCGGCTCCAATACCGCTGGGGCGCGGCGTTTCGCGCCTTCCAGGAAAGCCATCCCGAGATCAAAGCGGTGCCGCCGCTCGTGGTGGAAACGTTCAACAAGGATGATTTTGTGAAGTGGTTCCAGCGCTGCAAACCCGACGTCGTGCTCGGCCATCACAGCGTGGCAATGGAATGGATGGAAAGCTGCGGCGCGGAAATCCCGGCGACCCACGGCTTCGTTTGCCTGAACGTGCTCATGAAGTCCCGGCCCTGCGCCGGGCTCGATTTGCAACCGCGCACCCTCGGCGCGCGCGCCACCGAGCTTTTGATCGCGCAACTGCAGCGCAACGAGACCGGCATCCCCGAATGGCCGTGCACGACGACCATTCCCGCGCGCTGGATCGACGGCCCGTCGCTGCGCACCAAACCGCCGACGCTGTAGGCCGACCGCCGCTGAGCTGGCGGTCTGAGCCAAGTCGGCGACCTGGCCTGCAACAACGGAAAACCCAGCATCGTTCGGGTTGTCTTCCGGCGCGAAACCGCGACAGCCTGCACTTGCCCATGCTCATGCCTGAACTCGGTGACCAACTCATCCGCTGGCGGCGCGATTTTCACGCGCATCCGGAATTGGGTTTCCACGAGTACCGCACCGCCGCCCGCGTCTGTGCGGTGCTCGCCCCGCTCCGCGGCTGCACCGTCCGCGTCGGCCCCCAAGTGATGCAAGCCGCCGGCCGGATGAACGCCCCCACCCCCACCGAGGCGGCCGCGGCTCGCGCCGAAGCCCTCGCCGCCGGCGCCGACCGCCGGTGGGTCGATCAATTCGGCGATGGGCTGACGGGCGTCGTGGCGGAGTGGACCTTCGCACGGCCCGGACCGACCCTGGCCTTCCGCGTCGATCTCGACGCACTGCCTGTGACCGAAAGCACCGCCGCGGGCCATTTGCCGGTGCGCGAGGCATTCGCTTCACAGCACACCGGCCGGATGCACGCGTGCGGCCATGATGGCCACACCGCGATCGGGCTTGGGCTCGCTTCGCTCGTCGAGCGGCACGCAGCGAAATGGGGCGGCCGGCTCAGGATTATTTTTCAACCGGCGGAAGAGGGCTGCTGCGGGGCCGCGGCGATGGTGGCCGCCGGGGTGGTCGATGACGTCGACTTCTTTGTGGCCGGACATCTCGGCACTTCCGCGACCGAAAGCGGGCTGATCAGCTGCGGTAGCGGCGGTTTTCTTGCGACGACGAAAATCGACGTGACGCTCCGCGGCGTCGCGGCCCACGCCGGCATGAAGCCGCACGAGGGCCGCAATGCGCTCCTCGCCGCCGCCACGCTCACGCTGCAACTGCACGCCATCACGCGTCACGGCGCCGGGGACTCCCGCGTCAACGTCGGCCAGCTCATCGCCGGCAGCGGCCGGAACATCATCGCCGATCGGGCGGACCTGAAGCTCGAAGTCCGCGGGGCGACCACGGAGATCAACGACTTCATGACGGCGGAAGCCCGGCGCGTCATCACGGCGGTCGCCGCCCTGCACGACGTGACCGCCGAG
>JBKJRG010000643.1:0-7219 GCA_046594805.1 Opitutaceae bacterium
TACATTGATCTGCGGCGCTACGGCAGCGTGCCGCACGCGGGCTTCGGCCTCGGTTTCGAGCGGATGCTCATGTTCGTCACCGGCGTGGGCAACATCCGCGATGTCATCCCTTTCGCCCGCACCCCGGGCACGGCGGAATTCTGAATGAGCCGGGCGGCCTGGTGGCAACCGGCGTGAAGAGGCGCTGGCCGCCGAGTTCGCCCTGCCCTGGAAATTTCGCCGCCCGATGCCTTTGGGTCACGCGGCCGGGGCGGCGCGTCTCCGTTCAATATCCGGGCTAGCTTCCCGCCCCGGCAGCCATTTGATTACCAGGCTGGCATTGCCGCTGCTAACTTTCTCCCTCTTCACCATGCGTCACATTCACCGGCTTGGCGCCGCCGTTATCGCGCTTTTCCTGGCAACGTTCTCGCGCGCCCAGGAGACGCCCGCGCCCCGGTCCGCTGACCTGATTGTGACCCATGCGCACGTCATCACGATGAACGACCGCCAGGACATCCATGTGGATGGCGCCGTGATCATCAAGGGCTCGCGGATCGTCGCGGTCGGGCCCGCCTCCCTTGCCGCGCAGTTCACCGCGCCGCGGACGATCGACGCCGGCGGCGACATCGTGATGCCGGGCATGGTCAACACGCACACCCACGTGGCGATGACCGTCTTTCGCGGTCTCGGCGACGATGTGCCCGATCGCCTGCGCCGGTTCATCTTCCCGCTCGAGAAGGCGCTGGTCGATCGCGAGCTCGTTTATTGGGGCGGCCTGCACGGCATCATCGAGATGGTGGAGGGCGGTGTCACCACGATGGCCGACATGTATTATTTCGAGGCTGAGCTGGCGCGCGCGGCAAAGCAGGTCGGCATGCGCGGGATCCTGGGACAGACCGTCATCAACTTTCCCGCGCCCGATGCCCCCGAGCCCTACGGTGGTCTCGCGCTCGCGAAGAAATTCGCGGCCGATTTTCGCGACGATCCGCTAATCACGCCGGCGATCGCACCGCACGCCCCCTATACCCTCGACGCGGAACATCTCCGGCTCATCGCCCGGGAGGCGGCGGCGCTCAACCTGCCCGTGCTCATCCACCTCGCCGAAATGCCCGAGGAAATCGCGACGCTGCGCCAGGAGCACAACATGACGCCGGTCGAGTACCTCGATTCCCTTGGCCTGCTCAATCGCCGGCTCGTCGCCGCCCACTGCATTTTCGTCAACGACGCGGATATCGCGCTGCTGAAAGCCCGTGACGTCGGCATCGCGCACAACATGGTCGCGAACATCAAGTCGGCCAAGGGCATCGCGCCCGCGCTGAAGATGTTCGACGAGGGACTGCGCGTCGGTCTCGGCACGGATGGACCGATGAGCGGCAACACCCTGGATATCATCGGGCAGCTCGGTTACGTCGCCAAGCTGCACAAGCTGGACCGCCACGATCGCAACGCCATGCCCGCCGTCAAGGTCGTGGAGATGGCCACCCGCGGCGGAGCGCGGGCATTGCACATGGAGGATCGCATCGGCTCGCTCGAAGCCGGCAAGCTGGCCGATCTCATCATCATCGACCACAACGCGACCAACCTGATCCCGCTCTACGACGTGTACGCCGCGCTCGTTTATGCGGCGGGTCCGAAGGATGTCCGCACCACCATCATTCATGGGCGGATCGTGATGGAGGATCGCGTGATGAAGACGGTCGACGCCGCCGAAGTGAAAAAACGGATGCGCGCCCTGACCGGGAAAATCGAATCCGTCGCGCGAGGGCTCAAATAGCCCGCCCCCCTCTCTCCCGCCCAATTTAGACCACATCCTACCATGCGACCACCACTGAACTTCCTTCTCGCCGCGACGATTTCCACGCTCGCCGCCGCGCAAACTCCCCTGCCCCCCGCGCCGGCTTCCGTCACGCGCGAGACGGTGAAGCTCGAGGCCTTCGCCGTGACCGGCTCGAACCTCCGCGCCGGCGAATCGGTGGGCGGGGCCAATCTCCGCGTCGTGACCGCGGCCGAAATTGAGCAGGCCGGCACCGGCAGCCTGTACACGTTCCTGAAAAAAATCCCCGAAGCCGGCGCCAACGGCTTCGGCGAAAACCGCGTCAACACCTCCTCGCCCGGCACCGCCTCGGTCTCGCTGCGCGGGCTCGGCGCCAACTCCACCCTCGTCCTGCTCAACGGCCGCCGGATGGCGCCCGCACCCTTTGCCCAGGGCGGCAGCGCCGCGAGCCTCGGCACCATTCAATTCGTCGACGTGAACATGATTCCGGTCGACGCCATCGGACGCGTGGAAGTGCTCAAGGACGGCGCCTCCGCCGTCTACGGCGCCGATGCGGTGGCGGGCGTCGTCAATCTCATCCTCAAGGACAACGTCCAGGGAACCACCTTTCGCGGCTTTTACGGCGATTTTCCCGGCGGCATCGCCGCCAACACGGTCAAGGGCAGCGTCTATTCGGGCGCGACTTCCGGCAAATTGAAGGTCTTCGCCCTGGCGAACTTCCTGCACCAGGCGAAAATCCAGTACGGCGAACTCTCGCCGAAACTCATCGCCCTTTCCAACGGCTCGAACCCCGGCACGTTTGTCGTGCCCGTCGGTGGCATCAATCCCATCACCGGCGCGGCGATTCCCGCCGGGACTGCGGCGGGCGCCCGGACCTTCACGGTCGATTTCGGCACGACGGGTTATCCGCCGGTCTTCAACCCGACCCCGGCGACTGCCCCGCAGAATCGTCACAACATCAATGAAGCGCTCACCCCGCAGCCCCGCGTGACCCGCTATGGAGCGCTGGCCACGCTCGGCTACGAGCTGACGCCGGCCCTCCGCGCCTATGCCGAGTTCAACTTCCAGCGGAACAAGAATCTCGAATACCTTTCGGCCAGCCCAATCACGAATCTCAACACCGTGAGGCTGCCCGCCAACGCCGCCTTCAATCCGTTCGGCGTCGCCGTCGTCAACGATCCGGTCGCCGGAGCGACGCTGATCTACCGCTTCACGGAGGCGGGTCCGCGCGCCACGCAGACCACCAATGAATTCAAGCGCGTGGTCGGCGGGGTGCAGGGCCGGTTCGCCGACACCTGGACTTGGGATGCCTCGGCGCTCCACAATCGCGCCACCGCGCACAACGCCCTCGTTTCCGGCTGGCTTTCGCAGGCCGCCGTCAACGCCGCGCTCGCCGATCCTGATCGCAGCACCGCGCTCAATCTGTTTTCCAACGGGGCGAAGTTCGCGAACAACCCCGCGACGCTCGAGAAGTTGAAGTCGGATGGGACGCGGGACGCGTTCACCGAGCTGACCTCGCTCGCGGCGCAGGCCACCGGCACCGTTGCCACCCTGCCCGCCGGTGCGCTCGCCCTGGCCACCGGCGCCGAATGGCGCGAGGAGCGCTTCCGCGATCACCGCACGAGGGACCAGCTCCTGAACCAGTCGACGCCGGTGCCGCAGTCGAAAGGCTCGCGCCGTGTCCAGGCTGCGTACGCCGAGCTGAGCGTGCCGCTTACCGGACCGGCGCAGAAAATCCCCGCGTTCTCCACGCTCGAGCTGAACGCCGCCGGTCGCGCGGAGCGCTACAGTGATGCCGGTTTCACCAACACCGCCGTGCCGAAGCTCGGGCTGCGCTGGCAGCCGATCGATCCGCAGGTCACGCTTCGCGCCTCATGGGGAAAAGGTTATCGTGCGCCATCGCTCGCGGAGCTTTATCAGCCGCAGACCACCAGCATCGTGTTCAATCTCGCCGACCCTTTGCGCGCCGGAAAGCCCGGCTCCAATCCCAACGACGCGAACACCGGCCAGCGTCAACTCGTCTCCGGCGGCAATCCCGGCCTGCGTCCGGAAAAATCCGAATCCTGGAACTACGGCATTCTCTTCCAGCCGAAATTCCTGCCCGGCCTTTCGCTCAGCCTCGACTATTACAAGGTCAACGTCCGCGACCGGATCGGCCCGCCGGCCTCACCGGCGATCCTTCTCGCCAACCCCACGCTGTTCCCGAGCTTTGTCGATCGGGCCGCGCCCACGGCCAGCGACACGGCGAACAACCTTCCCGGCGAGCTGGTGCGGATTCGCACGGTCACGGGTAATTACGGCACCGCCGCCGCCCGCGGCCTCGACCTCAGCGCCGAGTATCGGCTCACCACGCAACGGCTCGGGAGGTTCACCGCGCGCGCCGCCGGCAGCACCATTTATCATGCAATCATCCGCACCCGGCCCGATCTCGCGGCGGTGGATACCGTCGCGACGTACGAGGTCCCGCGGATCCGCGGCAACGCGAGCCTCGCCTGGAATTATCGCAAATTCGGCGCGGTGGCGACTGGCGACTACATCCACGGTTTTGCCGATGCCGCGCCGAGCGTGGTCCGCGTGAAGCAGCAAACCATCGCCGGGCTTCAGCTCAGTTACGAGCTGCCGCACGCCACCCGGGTGACGCTCGGCGCCAACAACGTGTACGACCGCAATCCGCCGCGCACCGCGTCCTCCACCGGGTATGCGGAACAGACGAGTTATTTCCTGCCTCGTTTCCTGTACGTGGATATCACGAAAAAATTCTGAGCCGGCGCTTCCGCCGCTCCTCAAAGCGCCTCGGAAACGGGGCGCGTTTTTTTGCGCCACCTGGGGAGACGGTGAGGCGAAGCGCGTTCCGCAGTCTCAGCCTCGTTACCGCGGCCAACCCAATCCGTGCGACCTACCCGCACGATTCCGGCTAGCGCCAGTGCCCTTCAATGAAAATGTAATTACTACCGCGGCGGTCCCAGCGCGGCTCATTCGAAACCTATTGCTCGAGTGAGATTCTTTCCCGCGTGACGAAGGAAGCCCGTCAAAACACGAAAAGCCCAATTCTGCGACAGCCTGTCGCAGAATCAGCCGAAGCGGCGCCCATCGCATTTCTGCAACAGCTGGTGGCGGAAATTCCGTGGGGCCAAAATCTGCTGCTGCTCAACAAGCTTGGCGAGCCCGCCGCCCGCCTCTACTATCTCCGCGCCACGGCGCGGTACGGCTGGTCTGCTCTGAAGTCTTGCCTGCCGCCCCTGACATTGGCTCACGCGAAGCCGCGGAGAGCGCGAAGGAAGGAAAGTCCGGGGTGGCGATCTTCGCGATTTCGCGGCTTCGCGTGAGCCGATTTAAATCGAAGTATTGCAAACCAGGAGACCGGTACCCTCGACTCGATTCCTTTTCGCGGGCCCCCTCGTCTGGTTTCTATGTGTGGCGCCGTTTCCATCATGCAATCCCCTTCACATTACTAAGCTCGAGCTGCGCAAGCCCGCGGGGTAGCGCAGGCGTCCCGCCTGCACTGGGGTATGGCACGGGCCTCCAGCGGGTGCTCGGCTACTTGCGGGCAGCCACGAGGCAGGCGGGACGCCCGCGCTACCGCTACCGCGCGATACGAGAGCGATGAAACGTTGCACGCTTCGCCGTCGGCTCTACAACCACCAGCACGCGCTTGCATCCCGTGCCGCCCATTCCTTCCGCCACCAGGCCCTATGCGACCGGCTCCGAGGGCCTCGTGCTCCCGCCGGAACTTCGGCCCGCCGGCATTCGCGACAACTATGCTCGCGGCAGCGTCGCGGATTTTCTCCGCGCGCACCTGAAGCCGGGAGCAAACCTCGATTTCGTCACGGCCTACTTCACCATCTATGCTTACGCGGGCCTGCGCCAGCACCTCGACTCCATCGGGCGCGGCCGCCTGCTCTTTGGCGAAGCCGCCTTCATCAAGAATGTCGACCCGCAGGGCGCCGGCCACGCCGCATACGTGCTGCAGGATGACGGGCTCACCCTCTCCGCCGGTCTGGCCCAACGTCACGTAGCGCAGGCGTGCGCGCGATGGCTCGAGGACAAAGTCGAAATCCGTTCCGTTACACGAACGGGTTTCCTCCATGGCAAGATGTCGCACATTCATCGCGGCGAACTCAGCGCGGCCATTCTCGGGAGCTCGAATTTCACCACTCGTGGCCTCGGCCTCGCCAAAACCAACAACAATGTCGAACTCAACCTCATCGTCGACGGCGACCGCGACCGCGCCGACCTCCACGACTGGTTTGAGGAATTGTGGAACGATCCCACTCGCGTGGAAGACGTGAAGGCACGCGTCCTCGATTACCTCCGGCAGGTGCATCAGGACCAGTCGCCCGAGTTCATCTATTTCAAGACGCTGTTCCACCTGTTCGAGAAGTACCTCGACACCGGCGCGGATCTCGACGCGCTGCTCAAGCAGACCTCCCTTCTCGAGACGTCGATCTGGAAGTCGCTTTTCGCCTTCCAGCGCGACGGCGCCAAAGGAGCCATTAACAAACTTCGTCAGCTGCGCGGCTGCATTCTCGCGGACTCCGTCGGTCTCGGCAAAACCTTCGAGGCGCTGGCCGTCATCAAGTACTTCGAGTTGAAAAACGAACGCGTGCTCGTGCTCTGCCCCAAAAAGCTTGCCGACAACTGGCTGCTCTACCGGCAGAACAGCGCCCACAATCCGTTCCTGGCCGATCGCTTCCGCTACGACGTCCTGCATCATACCGACCTCTCGCGCGAATCGGGTTTTTCCAACGGCATCGACCTCCGGCCCGGCATGCTCAACTGGGGCAACTACGATGTCGTCGTCATCGATGAGTCCCACAATTTCCGCAACAACTCGGTTGGAGTCATCCGCGATGACGGCAGCAAGGTCTGCACGCGATATGAGCGGCTGATCGAGGACGTGATCGGCGCCGGCATCCGCAGCAAGGTCCTGCTGCTTTCCGCTACCCCGGTCAACAATCAGCTCGCCGATCTCCGTAACCAGATCTCCTTTATCGCCGGTGGCGATGTGGCACGGAACGAAACCGCGGACGCCGCCTTCGCGAACGACCTTGGCGTCGCTAGCATCAAGGCGACAACGCGCGAAGCGCAGGCGCGGTTCACGAGCTGGGCCAAGTCGCCACCGCAGACACGCGAGAAGAAAGACCTCATCAATGTTCTCGGCGGCGACTTCCTGAAGCTGCTCGACGCGCTGACGATCGCGCGCTCACGCCGGCACGTTTCGCGGCATTATGCGAGCGAGATGACACGGCTCGGCGGTTTCCCGGAACGCCGCCCGCCCATCCCGCTTCATCCGGCGATCGACCTGCAAGGCAAGTTTCCCACCTACGACGAGGTCGCGACCCAAATCTCAAACTACAAACTGTGGGTTTATCGTCCGTCGGAACACCTGCGCAGAGATCTCAGCGACCCGATCCGCCAGGAGTATGAGCGCCGCGTCGGCGGGTTCACGCAGCAAGGTCGCGAACG
>JBKJRG010000854.1:0-10406 GCA_046594805.1 Opitutaceae bacterium
CCATCTCGGTGGGGTGCAGATGGGCGAAACCGCTGCGCGTTTCATCGAACGCGACCAGATGCGCGAAGGCGCCCATCACCGGCTCGAGCGGCACGGCGGCCCCGTCGGTGCGGCTCAACGAAAATTTCAAATCGATCGGCCGGCCGGTTCGAATGGGCTGCATCGAGGGCGTGAGCGAGAATCGCACGCCGTCCCGCTCCACCGTGGACTTGGGGCCTGCATCGGCCGCCGCCTCAGGGCCGCTTCGCGCCGCGGTGGCATCCGCCGGGCCGACATTCATCTCCGCGCTCGCATACAGCCCGCGGGTCGTCGCGGCCGGGGTAAAATCGCCAAAAACCCGATAGGCTCCGCTCTCTCGCGGCGTGAACGAAAAAGTCCACTCGCCCTTCGGGCGGGATGGCTCGGGATGCACGTGCTGATAATCCGTCAGCGTGGGATCGACGATCAACAGATGGAGCCGACGCGTGTGCACCACCTGGAGATCCTCAGGCGCGACCGCTTTACCCTTGGCGGTGCGCAAGGTGAGCCGGGCACTCACCGGGCGGCCCGCCACCGGCAGCTCCGCCGCTGCCACGGTCATCGTCACCGGGGAGCGCATGGCCACGACCGGAATGAACTGGGGATTCAGCGGATCGCAGAACTCGAGCGCGTTGGCTCCCTTCGCATCGACCCGAAAATCCATGTGACTCAGGTTGGTGCCGGTCGGCAGCAGACGGAGCGCCATGAAGATCCCGATGGCCGCGACCGTGATCCATGCCAGCTGGCGGCGTTGCGATGGCGTGAAGGCCGTAGCCGGCCCGGGCATGGGAACATGAGCCGGATTCATGGCGTCTCTTCTTTTTATCGTTTCCTTTTTTCCGTTCACCGCTTCATCCTCGCGACGAATTCCTTCGGGTCCCACGAGCTGTTGTCCCAGCGATAGGTGATCCTCCCCTGCTCGTCGATCAGCAGCGTGGTCAGGGTGTGCTGCAGGATGTCACCCTGAAATTGCGCGATGACGCCGAACTGCGTGAGCAGATCCTTGATCGCCTTCTCCGGGCCGGTGAGAAATGAAAAATTGGCGGTATCGATGCCCCGCACGGTGGCGTATTCCTTCAGGACGCCCGGCGTGTCGAACTCCGGCTCCAGCGTGATCGAGATGAGCTCGAGATTCTTGAGCCCCGCTTCCGCCGCGAGCTTCTGGGCGCTCATCATCTTCGCCGTCGCGGCCGGACACATCGTCGCGACCGGGCAGCGCGTGAAGATGAAATTGAGGAGAATCTGCTTCCCGCGAAAACGCGCGCTTTGAACCACGGCGCCGTTCTGGTCGTACAGGGAGAAGTCTGGGACCTTTTCGCCGATTTCGCGGTAGGCGCCCTTGCCCCGGTTATGCGTGTCCTCCGCCAGCAGTTTCGCCCCCGCGGCGACGGTGTCGGCGGCCACGCGATCGTTGGGCCAGATTTTCTCGAGCCGGAAGTCGCCGTCTTTCACCGGCACCAGCTCAGCCCGAATCCGCTGGCCCGGCTGGGCCAGGGCGAGATCGCCGGCGGAGACGACGAACTCCATCGTCATGGCGGGCATGTACCCCTTGATCTCGTCGTGGCGCACGACGAGGACCTTGCGCTCGGTTTCGACCCGGACGATTTCGCCGGTCAGCGGATACCGCGCTTCGCCGGATTTGTTCATGATCGCCGAGGCGGGCGCAGCCGCGGGCTGGGCTTCCGATTTCCGAACCGGCGCGGAAGCCACCGACGGCGAACGCGTGCACCCCGCTGCGAGGAATAGCAGCGCCAGGGCGGCCGGGAGTGCCGTCGGAGAGCGGCCGCTATTAGCATTCATACCAGAAGGAATTCGCCGGAGGAAAAAATTGTCAAAGAGTTTGCGGCAGGCAGCACGCGGCCTTCTGCTGGCCGTTCGCCTTGCTCATGGACCAGCCCACGCATTCGCGGCGCACTGCCGCCCACCAGCCTGCTCTCGCGATCTTCGCCGCCATGGGCAGCGCCTGGGTCTTTGTCCTGGTGACGCTCGGTGCCTTTACGACCAGTATCGGCGCGGGGATGGCGTTTCCCGACTGGCCGCTTTCCAATGGCTCCCTCAATCCGGAGGGCTGGCTGGAGGACCTTTCCAAGTTCGCCGAACACTCCCACCGGCTAACCGGCATGATGATGGGCCTGATTACCATTGGTCTGGCAATCTGGCTGTGGAAACGGGAGGCGCGCAGCTGGGTGCGCCAGCTGGGATGGTGGGCGCTCGCCATTGTCGTGATTCAGGGCGTACTGGGTGGCACGCGCGTGACCCTGGACGCGGTCGCGGTGCCGGGCTTCCGCATGACCTTGGGCCAGATGCTGCGCGTGCCACACGGGATCCTTGCGCAAATCTACGTTTGTCTCCTGCTCGCCATCGCGGTGGCGTGCACGAAATCATGGATTGAGAAACCGCTGCCGGTGAGCAGCCGAATCCGGACCTTGGGATTGATCTGCTGCGCGCTCATGCTTGTCCAGCTGGTCGTGGCCACGATGATGCGGCACAACGGCGCGGGCCTGGCGATCCGGACGTTTCCACACTCCACCCCCACGGGCGGCTGGATTCCGGTGGAGTGGGATTTTCGGGTCGCGCTTCATTTTACCCATCGCGTGCTGGCTGTCGTGCTCGCCTGCGCGTTGACCGCGTTCGCGTCCGTCGTGCGCCGGGATCGCAACGCGACGATGGCGATGCGCGCGGCCGCCTCGGCGCTCCTCAGCCTCATGGTGCTGCAAATCCTGCTCGGCATGCAGATCATCGTGACCTTCCGCGCCCCGAACATTACGACCAGTCATGTGGTGGTCGGCGCGCTGCTGCTCGCGGTGACGTTCTGGCTGACGTGGGTGGCGCACCGCGACCGGCTGGAACGCGCGCACCCATGAATGCCGAACCTGCCGCGCCCGCCCGCTTCGCGGATTATCTGGCGCTGACCAAGCCGCGTTTGAGCCTCCTTTCGGTGCTCACCGCGATGGTGGGTTATTTTGCGGCCCGACCCGCGTCGGATCCGTTGAAACTGACCCTGCTGCTGATCGGGACAATGCTGGCCGCAGGAGGCGTTGCGGCCCTGAACCAGTGGATGGAAAGCGAGACCGACGCGCAAATGGCGCGCACGGCCGACCGGCCGATCCCCACGGGAAAAATCTCGACTGGCTCCGCCTTCGTCCTCGGTTGGCTGATGTGCATCGCGTCGCTGTTCCTGCTCTTTGCCCTCGTCGGAAAACTGGCGGCGATGTTCACCCTTTTCACCATTGTGGCGTATCTCGGCTGGTACACGCCGGCCAAGCGATTCTCGAAGTGGAGCACGGAAATCGGCGCCATCGCGGGGGCGTTCCCGCCCCTGATCGGATGGAGTGCCGCAGAAGGCCGCGTCAGCCCGCTTGGCTGGATCCTTTTCGGCATCCTGTTTTTCTGGCAGATCCCCCACTTCATGGCGGTGGCCTGGACGTATCGTCGCGATTATTCGGCGGTTCATTTCCCGATGCTCCCGGTGCGCGACGAGGCCGGGGGCAAAGTCGCCGCCTGGTCGCTCATCACGACCATCGCACTGGTGGCCGTCAGCCTGCTGCCAGTGGTATATGGGCTGACAAGCAAAGCCTACGGCGCGGCGGCGGCCCTGTTCGGCGCATGGTTCCTGTGGCGGGCGTTGGTATTCCTTCGTGCGGAAGGGCGCGACGTGGCCGCGCGCAAACTCTTCTTTGCCTCCATTGCCTATCTGCCCCTCCTGCTGGGCGCGCTCGTGGCCGACCGGCTGCTCGTGTCCGTGACCGAGATCGCACCATGACAATTCAAGATATCCCGACACTCAACGCTGTGCTCAATGGGACGGCCACGGTGCTGATGACGGCGGGCTTCTGCTTTATCCGAAAAGCGCGCCGGGAAACCACTGTCGAGGGCCGGGCCGCCGCGGTTCGCCGTCATCGGGCGTGCATGCTCAGCGCGGGCGTGGTCTCGGCCGTCTTCCTGGTCGGCTATGTGACGCACAAGGTTTTGGTCCGCGGCGTGCATACGCCCTTTGGCGGGACCGGCGTGATTCGCAGCATTTATTACACGATGCTCGTGTCGCACATCCTGCTCGCGATCAGCATCGCGTTCCTCGTGCCCCGGACCTTCCTCCTCGCCATCCGGGGAAACTTCGAGCGGCACCGCGCCTGGGCGCGCTGGACGTTTCCAATTTGGTACTACGTGAGCGTGACCGGCGTGCTGGTGTATTTCTTCCTCTACCAGTGGTGGCCGGCAGCGCGCTGAGCGCGCGGCAAGTTTGGAGTTTGGGCGTTGGAGTTCGGAGTTGGGCTTCTGGGGCGGTATTATCACGGCGGTTTGCCGCGTTGCGGGCCGTTGTCATTCAATAGATGACAATCCAACATCCCACATCTCAAGGGAGCCCACCGCCACGCGATTCGAGGAAAGAGGCCGGTTCCGGCTGGCGACCGCGCGCGACCGCGATGCCTGGGCACATCCCGTCATCCACGAAGGACGGTTATACGTGCGTTATCACGACACCTTTTCGTGCTACGACCTCCGGGCGAAGCACTGAGGGTGGAGCGGCTTAACCGAGGCCACTTTATTTCGAATCCCAAGGTGAGGGTGAAGCCTGAGGTGTTCTGCTGGCTTCTCGATCTGGAGCGCGCCCCTATGGCGCCGCGAACATTTCCCCCTCGAAACACCGCCGAAGGCGCCGATCGCGCCAGCATCGCTTCTTCCACCTCCCATCCGCGTGCCTCGCGTCGGTCTAATCCAGATACAAGACACCCATGCTTGGTTTGAAAGCCAGGCCTGACTTAATCTTCTTCTCCTCTTCGATCCGCCACATCGTCTGATTTGCGGCACGGAATCGCTCTGGCCTGCCGACACTCTCGTCTGAATCATTCGCATAGACCTGGAGGCTCTCGAGATACTCGGGATTGGCTGTGAGCTCCAAAATTCGAGCGGATGCATCGACAATCGCCGAAACAGCCTTTTGGGCTTGGGCTTGTGCCTCCGCTTTCGGTATCCCCCGATCATAACTCCAAGATGGCCGATAGCCCCATTCAAAATCGGGCACATATGCTCTCAAGCGATCGAGCACCTTTTTGTGGGCTTCGGGGCGAGCGTAGAGTCTCGGCACAAAAGACTGACCTGCCATCTGACCGATCGCGAACCAAGGCAGTGTGGGACTATTTCCGCCTTTCTTTTTCGGCGAGAAGATCGCCCGCTCGAACTGGAGCCGCACCTGCGCGCACCAAAGGAAGAACGCCGCTCGCTCCCAATCCTTCGCCTTCCCCGTAGTGAGGCAAGCAGAGTAGAGCTCTTCGATGGAGGCTTTGGCGGGATTCTGCCAAAGCGCTTCGACGCGAGCAGCGGGCAAGACCGGAAATACGTCCGCGTCAGCGGCGCTGCTGTTCGCGAGGACCGAACAAATCGTCAGGATGAGTATCAGAAAGCGCATCTTTTTTGCCCAACAGTGTTATTCGCCTGAACTGGGTGTCGGATTCGATCCGCGGAAAACTTTGTGTGTTGCCATGACCGGAAGTGAATTCGAATGGCCGGAAGTTGTTGAGCAGTAAAATACCCCAGAGCGACTGCCGTTTTCCGGGCAGTCGGCTGCGTTTAGTTTTGGTCCCGCCGAAAGTCCAACTCGGGTGCAGCCAGGGCCCGGAGCGAGGATGTCCTGAAACTCCATCGGGTAGGTCAGGGGCATTTTATCCGGTTCGATCTGCGACATCTGCGGTTAAAAACAATCCGCTCCACCTCAACCCACCGGCTGCGGACACAACGGCTCGCCGTAGGGCAAATCCTCCGGCAGCGGCACGAACTCCCGGATGCGTGACCACAACTGCGAATAATCCTTGTTCACGTCGCCCGACAGGCAATCGGTGATCTCACCGGCCGCGTCCGGATAACGCTTGATGATCTCGCGGAAGGAGAAGTCGGGATTGTAGAACGCGTACACGAGCTTGCGCATGTTCTCCACGCCCTGCCGGATGGTCGCGCCGTACTCCGTAAAGCGCGCCGGCGAAAGATCGCCGTTCACCAGGCCGGTGTGGACTGCCTCGCCGGCGAGATGCCCGCTTTTCAGGGCCAGCATTACGCCGCTGCTGAACACCGGATCGAGAAACGCAAACGCGTCACCGACCAGCAGGAGCCCCGGCGCCGCGCAGTAGCGCGAGTGCCGCGAGTACTCGCTCGTCAGGAAATATTCCCCGGTCGAGCGGCCGACCGAGAGGCGATCCTTGACCCAGAGGTTTTCCTCGACCTCGCGGTGAAAGATTTCCTTCGGATCCTTCACTCCGCCACGGGTTAGATACTTCCCTTCGGCCACGATGCCCACGCTCGTCATCCGGTTGTGCTGCGGAATGTGCCAGAACCAGCCCTTGTCCGGAATGTACGCAACGGTCGTGTCGCCTTCGTCAATGCCCTCGCCCCGCTTCGAATCCTGGTAATAGGTCCAGACCGCGATCTTGTTCAGGTACGGATCGCGCATGCGCCAGCCATTCAGGTTCGAGGAGAAGGCCTCCTTGCCGGAGCAGTCGAGCGTGATGGGGGCACGCACTTCGTAGGTGCGGCCGGATTTGTCGGTGGCCTCGACGCCGACCACGCGATCGCCGTCCATCAGCAGCCGGTTGACCTTCGTTTCCTCGCGCACCTCGGCACCCTTCTCGCGGGCATTGTCGAGCATCATCTGGTCGAACTCCGAGCGCAGCACCTGCCAGGTCTGGGCAATCGTCTCCTTGTCGTAGCGGTGAAAGAAATAAAACGGCTGTGAGCGGCGTCCGTCAGGCTGGACGAAGGTCACGCTGTACTTCCGCACAAAGTGCGAGGCCTTCATCTTCGGAATCATCCCGATCCGCTCGAGCGGTTGAAACGTGAACGGAATCAGCGATTCGCCGATGTGGTAACGGGGAAACTTCTCACGCTCGAGGATCAGCACGCGATGACCATACTCGGCGAGAATTGCCGCGGAACATGAGCCGGCCGGCCCGCCGCCAATGATGAGTGCGTCGTAACTCTGGGCGTCTTGGGTGGTGGCCATGTCGCTGGGAATTGCAGAGGGATGCACCGGCCGGGTCACGCCTGATTTTGCGCGGCCGTCCCCGCTAGGCTGGCAACTTCGCGCGGAGGGGCAACTGGCCGCGCCACAAAACATAACCCAGGCCCGCGCCAAACCCGGCTCCATGGGCCGCGCCCCACAGCAGCCGGCCGGACGCGCCGCGCACCAGGGCATACAAATCGTCTCCGAGGTAATAGCCGAGCGAGTGACACGCGAAGAGCACCCCAAATGCCGCGAGCCAATCGGTCGTCTGCCCGAACGCCCGCAGCACAAGCCAGGTCATCGCCGCCAGCCCGACCGCAGCACCCCACAGGTCGGCGTGATACTTGCCCTTCAGCCCAAACCAAAAAATGCACCAGGCGATCGCATACAGGAGAAAGGCGGCAGCGAACAAGAGGGCGAATCGCCGGGTGGCCCCGGGTCCGCCGACCAGCCGGCTGAGCACGATTCCCGTTAAGCCGATATAGATCGCCGCAATGGAGGCGTACATCGGCCCCGTGCCCGGAATCAAACGATACGCCCAGATCGAATAGGCGAGCACACTCACCGCGGCGAAACCGAGTCCGCCGTACACCATCGAGAAACCGAGCGCCGGGAGCTTGATGGCCCCGTCGCGCGCGCGGAGGAGAACGTCGTCAGGGTACAATCCAAAGCTGCGCATGAACGTGACGTTCGGGGAGCCAGCAATTCCAGTCGAACAGAATAAGAGCTGAGGCCAGGTCGCTGACCTGGCTCGTGCGATGCCCTCAAACCGCCAGGTCAGCGACCTGGCCTACAGCATGCGCGCCGGCGATCACGCGGGCCGCGGGATCCTCACCCACCAGGCGGCCACGCCGAGCAGGGCGACCAATCCGGCCAGACCATAGAAGACGGTCGCGTAGGAGCCGGTCCAGGCGTGTCCTTTCGCCAGCAGGAGCGGACCGACCGCCGAGGCGAGCACGGTGAGCATTTGCGCCGAACCCTGGATCCGGCCGAGTTGGGCACGACCGAAGGCGTGCGCCCAGACCGTGAAGAAAAGCACCATGACAAACCCACCTGCGATGCCCATGACGACCGCGAACGCGTAGACCTGTCCGACCGTCGTGAGCGACGGCAGGCCCAGCAGGGCCGCGGCGAGCATGGCCATCGCCACCGCCAGCAGGCCTTTCATGCTCCATTTCGACGCCAGCCAGCCGCCGATAAAATTCCCGACCAGGGAAGTCAGCGCCGTGATGATGAGGCTGCGATGATAGATCCCCGCATCGAAACCGCGTTCGGCGAGAATGGATTCGTTGAAGAGCCCGATGCCGGAGGCGATCAGGTTGTAGACTGAGCTCGCGAGCGCGAAGACCCAGAACGCGGGCGTGCGCAGCGCCTGTCCCCACGTGAAGGCCGGGCCCTTCGCGTCCACCGTGGCCGCGGCCGTTTCACCTTCGCGCACCAGGTCACTCTCGGGCGGCGCATTTCGCACCAGCAGCCACCCGAGCGGCGCCACCACCAACAGCAGGCACCAACCGATTGACGCCCACGCTGGCCGCCAGCCGTGGGACACCACCGCGCCGCCCACGAGCGGAAACGCAGTCATGAAGCCGATGCTCAGCGCGATCGAATATACCCCCATGGCCAAACTAAGCCGGCGGGAAAACCACTGGCCCACCATGGTGAGGCTCACGACCGAGAGCGCGTTCTGGCCAAAGCCGCGCGACAGCACCAGGAGGAAAAACATCAGCCCGACGCCGCGGGTGCCGCTCATGGCCAGCACGACCGCGCCCAAGGCGAACGCCACGAACGCGAACAAACTCCGCGCGCCGAATTGATCGATCAGTCGTCCGGAACCGAGACAGAACAACGAACCCAGCAGTGTCGCCCAAAGATTCATCTGCGCAAAGCCCACCCGATCGAGTTGGAGATCTTTCAGCAGCGGTTCAGTGATGAGTCCGAGCCCCTGCGTGCGCCCGGGGAGCGTCCCAACCATGGCCAGCGCCGCCAGGCCGACCGTGACCCAGCCGTAATAGAATGGCGTGCGGCTGACCGCACCAGGCAGGCGGACCTCGGCGGGATAGGTCATGTGAGAAAGACAGGGCGAATCGTTTCGGAAGGCAGCAGGTTCTCTTCAACGCACTTGGATTACACGTGAATGCAGAAAGCGGGTGCGGGTCAACGCGCGGCATCCGAAACCCTCTGCCCTCATCCACTGTGCGTCATCAATTCCCGGGCATCGGCGAGCGACGCCCCCACAACGATCCGGGCAGGATGTCCGCACTTCACGCGCCCGCCTTGGCGGCCGGCGCGGGCACCAGGCTGTAGATGAAATGATCGACGCTCCGACCATTGAGCACCTCGGCGTTGCGCAAAGTGCTCACTTGCGTGAAGCCGAGCCGCTTCACGATGGCATGGCCCCGTTGGTTGCCGATCGCGACCCCCACGACGATGCGATGAACCTGAAGCTGGCTGAATGCATGGGCGATGATTGCCTGGCACGAGTGCGTCATGATTCCCTTCCCCTGCGCCGCGGGCACCAGCCACCAGCCGGGAAAAGCAACCCGGTTCGCCCAGTCGATCCGGTTGTGGCCGATGACGCCCACCAACTGGCCGGACGACCAGATGCCTGATGTGAACGCGCGCGTCTGCGCGTTATCGCGCACGGTGCCAGCGATGAATTTCTCCGTATCGGAAAGTTTGACCGTCGCGTCCACCCACGGGAGCCACTCACGCAAGGAGGCCCGGTTGGCATCGATCAGCGCGAACAACGCCGGCGCATGCGGAGGCTGCAAAAGCCGCAGCTCCAAATCCGGCGAAATCTTGTGGCTGAGCATGCGACGTCGGACCATGCCCGGATCGCACCGGGGCGCAACGCAGGTATTTACTCCGACTGACGCACGCCGCCAACCAAACCGCCGCGCGTCATCGGTTTGGCACGCCGCCCAGTCAAACGCGGAGCCGGAAACGTTCTCCGTGTAATCCGTCCTGTCCGTTCCGGCACTTTCACTCCATGATCGGATGGTAGTGACGTTCGAGCTGCCCAGCCCCCTCGCTCCTTTTCCAGCGCAGACGGTCCAAACCGCGGGCCAGCCATGATCATTGATGACAAAAAACTGCTGGCCTTTCTCGGCCCGCAGCTCCGCGACTACGGCGGCAAGGTTGAGCTCGACACCGATCTGTGGGTGTTGTTTGCCGTCGACGCGGCGGACGAGGACAACAACGCGATCGCGCGGTGGTTGCTCGATGGCACCCGCTTCGCCAACGATGCCGGCCCGAGCGAGGACGACCGCTGGACATTGTACTTTGTGAATGGAGCGGATCGCGCGGCCGCCATCGATTGGCTGGCCGACCTGAGCAAGGTAACGGCCGGCGAGGTCCGGCTGATCACGTCCGCCCAGCGCGCGCTGCTGCAGGAGCT
>JBKJRG010000875.1:0-9660 GCA_046594805.1 Opitutaceae bacterium
CGCCCACGTGTTATCAGCCCCGAGGCCGCCTAAAGAATACGTTAGCGAAATTGTGAAAGGGACTACTTAGGGACCAAGAAACAAAAGGACCTCTTTCAGAACTTCGGCTCACAGGCCTTCGGTCCCTTGGTCTTTTGTCCCTTGGTCCCTCATGCTGCAATCGCCGGCCGCCTTTTCCATACGTTTGTCGCCTGCTCGAAGGCGTGCGCCATTTGCAGCAGCTCGAAATCGGCGCGATAGCGGCCGACGATCTGGATGCCAACCGGCAGGCCGTCCGTCGTGAAACCCGCCGGCACCGAAATTGCCGGGCACGCCGTCGTCGTGATCCAGTACGCCGATTTCATCCAGTCGATATAGTAGTCCATTCTGGTCCCATTGATTTCTTTCGGCCAGTCGAGTTTTGCGTCGAAGGGAGGCACCTGGTTCACGGCGCACAGCACAAACTCGTATTGCTGCTGGAACACCCGCATCCGCTCCATGATTTGGAACTGCGTGGTCGTCGCCTTGGCGAGCGCGGCGCCCGTCACCCTGGAGCCGGCCTCGATTTCGCCCACCGCCTCCGGCTTCAGCTCCGAGCGGTGACTGGCGAGGAGAGGCCCCAAGTTGCTCCAAGTCCGCCACGCGCGCAGGGTGAGAAATGCTTCGTCCGTGCCGGAGAGATCGGGCTGCGCCTCTTCGACGATGCAACCCAGCCGCTCGAAAGTTGCGCGCTGTTTTTCCAGCACGGCCCGTACGGCGGGATCCAGTGGCAGCCCGCCGAGATCGGGACACCACGCGACGCGGACTCCCTGGAAGGACCGCGCGAGCGGCTTCGCGAACACGCCGGGGTCGGACGGATAACACGCGGGATCGCGGCCGTCGGGTCCCGCGATTACGCCCATCTGAAATGCGATGTCGTCCACCGTTCGCGCGAGTGGGCCCTTCACTCCGAGGTTGCCGAACGGCATCGACGACGGCGCGGTCGGGATCAATCCCACCGTCGGCCGAAAACCGACGACGTTGTTGAAATTTCCGGGATTGCGTAGGGAGCCGCCGAGGTCGCTGCCGTTGGCGACGGGCATGAGGCCGGCGGCCAGCGCCGCCCCGGCTCCGCCGCTCGAGCCGCCGGCAGTCCTGGTCAGATCATAGGGGTTGAGGGTCGTGCCGTAGACTTTGTTATAGGAATGCGAGCCCATCCCGAATTCCGGGATGTTTGTTTTTCCGATCAGGATGGCGCCGGCCTGGCGCAGCCGTTCGACGATGACGGAGTCGGCCTTCGGCATGTCATGGCGGTAAATCGGCGAGCCGCGCGTGAACGGAAAACCCACGGTGGGTTCGGTGTCCTTGATCGCAAGGGGCAGGCCATGCAGCGGCCCCAATGGCTCCTTCCGCGCCCGTCGCTGGTCCGCCGCATCGGCGAGGGCGAGACAGTGTTCATCGTCCAGCTTGGCCACGATTGCTTTCAGCTTCGGGTTGAGCCGGGCAATCTGGTCGAGGTGCGCCGCCATGACTTCGTGCGCAGAGAGCCGGCCGGTGCGGATCAACTGGGCCAGCTCGCGCGCGCTGGTGAAACAGAGATCGCTGGGCTTTGACCTGGCGGCGGGCGTTGCAGCCCGGGCGGGCAGTGCCACGGCGCGGCCGAGTGCGCCGATGGCCAGGGCCGAACCGGCGGTGTGAAGGAACGTGCGACGGGTGGTGTTCATGGGGGAAGGGGTTGGACCGACGCCGAAAGTTGGATCGAAGTGGCATCGGCTTCCAGCCTATGATCTGCGGCTGCCACCACGCGGGCGTCGTCCAGCGACGCCCCTACATCATCAGCGCGCGCCCAGGCCCAGGCCGCGCAAGCCCGCGGTGGACATCATGCCATCGCGCACCTTGAACACCCCCGGGAAACGATCTTCCCAGGCGCGATTGGCGGCGGGACAAAACTGGCGGGCATTCGCCTCGATTCCTGCGACCCCGGGAACGTGCGCGGCCAGGCTCGCAGACTGGATGAGCGAAGCGCCAGGGCAGGTGAGATCCTGGACGCACAGGAAAAGGCCCATTTTCTGTGCGGCCGCGGCCAGCAGCAGCGACTGACTCTGGCCTTTGCATGCTTTCAGCGCCGCCCCGGTGTAGCCCATCTCGCGCGCGAGCATCAGGCTCTCCAGATCGGTCAGCGATTCGTCGATCACCACCGGCCGCAGCTTCGAGGCCGCGTGCATCCGGTTCTGCGGGTTCGCCTGCAGGTCACGCGCCGTGGGTTGCTCGACATATTGCACGCGATCGAAACCGAGCGGCGCGCGGGCCCGGAGCTGGTGCAACATCTCGATCAGGTATTCCACGTTCTGGCAGCGCTCATTGAAATCGAGCGAGTAGCGCAGTTTCTCGGGATCGGCCGCGCGTGTCTCTGTGGCCACCCGATCCACCGCGATGACGCGTTCGAGATCCCATTGCAGGTTGTCACCATTCAGTTTGATTTTTAGGTGAGTCAGCCCGTCGTGGCGGATCCAATCCGGCAGGGTTTCCGGCAGGCCGTCCCCGACCGGCTTGACCACCTCGGCGGGCGTCAGGGGATCCAGCGCACCAACCAGATGGTAAAGGGGCAACCGGGGCGTCGGCTCGCGCTGGACGCAGCTCTCCAGCCAGACGCCGTCATAGGCCGAACCGAGATAGGCGCCCACGTCCCGGCTCATGAAATCGCGGCCGTAGGTGTGATAGCAATTCAGCCCATGCACCTTGCCGAACGCGTCGTGCAGCGCGGCATCGAAGGCGCTGCCAGAGACGAGCGTGGCGAGCTTGGGGATTGGCTGGGCCAGTTTCTGTTCACGGCTCAATTCGGCGGCCGCGGCCAGGAAGTGTTCCTCCAACTGCACGCCCAAATCGACCGGATGCCCATACTCGGAAAAGCCCTGGCAAATGTGCGCGCAACGCCCGACGAGCGCTTTCATGGCGGCGAGCGTCTGCTCGTTGTCCATCACGGGCGACGGGTAGGACCAGGTGTTGCCCAGGGACATCGAACCGAAGCCGCGTGCGGTGCGGCCATCGCGCGTTTCAACCAGACAGTCGACGTTGAGCAGCGCGCATTCGGTGACGGTGCGGCCGCCGAACTTGATCGGCGTGCGATACTGATACGTCTCCCACGAAAGGCTGGTCTCGCGCAGCCGGATGTCGGTGGGTTTGGCGATGAACAGGGAAGGCATGAGTGAATGGGACGCGGCCGCGGAGAGGGGACTAAGTCGTTATTCGCGCGGCCGGATGTCGACGTTTTTTTCGTGCGGTTGACGGACAGTCAGCGGGCTCGGTAGCGGAACGCGTGGGCGTTTCGGCAGTCGTCGAAAGGCTCACGCCTTCCGCTACGATAATCGCTTCGCCTATATCTTGGGATCCGCGCGCACGACCACGCCGTTGCCGAAGACAACTTCCCGTTCTTCTGCGCCGCCCGAACGACGTCCGCCGCCCATGCCCGTGCCCACGTTGACCCCGCCCAGCCCGCCGCCGATCGACACGCCGGTGTTGTTGAGCAATCCCGAGCCCGTCCCGCCCTTGCGGTAGACCCAAACCTCGTCGTCACCCGTTTTCGCTGAGCGCACCACGACCTGGGTGGGCTTGCCGAGCGACATCTCCACCTGTTCGGGCGTCATGCCCTTGATGGCCTCGCCGTTCAGAACGGCCTGCTGGATTTCGAGGGGCCAGGATTCGTAGCGCGCGCGATTCGAGTCGATGCGGGAAAGCGGGGAGGTCAAACACCCCGCGAAAAAAAGTGCCGCGCCAAGAATCAGCGTGCCGAACCGCAACTGGATAAAGTTCATCGGTGCAACGGATGCAAAAACCTCCCCGGGGCAACTCTGTTGCCAAGGCGCCTTTGGAGGTGGGGGCGGCTCTCCGAGCTGCCCTGAGTTCCAAGGTGAACTTCCACTTGGAGTGCGAGATGACCCTGAAACCCAGGCCGGCTCAGAGAGCCAGCCCCACCATGAAACCCGCGAGTCAAGGGCCTAAAACTACCGGAATTCCGGTAGTCGGGACGCTTTGTGCCTGTTGGCGTGGATCAAAACACTTCTGGCGTGGAAGAAACCCAATCAGGCCGACCGATTCACGTGCTGCTGACGGATGACGACCGGGGAGTCCGTCGGCTGGTGCGGGAGGTGCTGAAGAACGACGGAGATATTGTCATCGTGGGCGAAGCGGAAAATGGACATGAGGCGTTCGCCTTGGCGAAGGCACGCCACCCGGATGTCGTGGTGATGGATATCGACATGCCGTTTTTGAATGGGCTGCAGGCAGCCGCCAAAATCCTGGCGGCGGGGTTGTCCACCAAAGTGTTGATGTTCTCGGCCAACACCGGGGAGGCGGTGGTGGAAAGCGCCTTCTCCAATGGCGCCGTTGGTTTTGTGGCGAAACACGAACCTGCCCAACTGGGCCGAGCCATCCGAGCCGTGTACCAGGGGCACCTGTTCCTCGGGCCGTGAGGAAACGGCCGGCCCGGTAGAATGGTAACGTTGGGGTGACTACCGGAATTCCGGTAGTCTTGGTCTTTGCGAATAGGTGGCGCGTGGGATTAGTTATGCTTTCCCGGAGCGGCCCATGCCAATTCCTCCTTCCACTTCCCGCAGCGAACTCGAGCATGTCCAGGCGCGGTTGGACCATGCGCAACGCATCGCGGCGCTCGGCGATTGGGAAACCGATGCGGTGCACGCGGAGGTCCACTGGTCGAAAGAAGTATACCGGATCCTGGGACTGAGGCGGGAGGAAACGAGGCCGGAGGCGGAGGCCTTTTATCGAGGCGTGCACCCGGAGGACGTGGCGTTCGTGCGCGAAACGAAACGGGCGATCGCGGCGGGCTCACCGGTCATGGCGTTCGAGCACCGCATTGTCCGGCCGGACGGCGAAATCCGCCACGTGCAGCAGCGGGCCGAGCGGGTCGTCGACGCGGCGGGCGCGGTCGTGGGGATGATTGGCACCATCCAGGACCTCACGGAACGCAAGCGAGAGGAAGCGGCGCTGTTCCGCGCGCAGCGGGTGAACAGCATCGGCACGCTGGCGAGCGGGATTGCCCACGATCTCAACAACGCGCTGACGCCGATTGTGATGGCGGCGGAGTTGTTGCGCGCCGGCTGCACGGCGCCCTCCGATCGGCACCTGCTCGAAATGGTGCGGATTGGCGCCGAACGCAGCGCGAGCATGGTGCGGCAGATCCTGACGTTCGCCCGTGGGGCGGAGGGCGACCACGGGCCGATCGAGGTGCCGGAGCTGGTGCAGGAACTGGTGGATATCTCGCGTCACACTTTTCCGAAGACGGTCGAAATCCGGGCGCGCATCGATCCGGCGATCTGGCCACTACACGGCGATCGGACGCAGCTACAGCAGGTGCTGCTGAACTTGTGCGTCAATGCCCGCGATGCGATGCCCGACGGCGGCGTGCTCACGCTTTCCGCGATCAACACGCAGCTTGATCAACCCGCGACCATCGCGACGCTCCCGGCGACGGCGATGCCCGGCCGTTACGTCGTGCTGGCGGCGCGCGACACCGGAACCGGGATGTCGGACGAGGTGCGGGCGAGAATCTTCGAACCCTTCTTCACCACCAAGCCACCCGACCGCGGCACGGGCATCGGGCTCTCCATCGTGCGGAGCATCGTGAAGGGCCATGGCGGTTTCGTGACGGTGGAAAGCAAATTGGGCGTCGGCACCGAGTTTCAAGTTTGGCTGCCGGTCACGCACCTTGCCCTCCATCCGGCGGCCATCGTCGCGCAGCGTCCCGCCGTTCCGCTCGGGGCGAACGAAATGATCCTGGTGGTGGACGACGAGGCGGCGATCCGGAGCATGGCGACCGGGACCCTGGAGCTTTCCGGCTACACGGTGCTGACGGCCGCCAATGGCGCGGAGGCGATCCTGCAGTGCCGGCAGCACCGTGGTGTGCTCCGGCTCATGATCACCGATCTCGACATGCCGGTGGTTGACGGCTCGACGGCGATCCGGGCGGTGGCGGAATTTTCGCCGGAAGTCCGGATCATCGTGGCCAGTGGGACGGACTCGGCTTCGCGTGCCCAAGCGGGCGATCTGGCGGGAAAACACGCGGTCTTGCCGAAGCCATATAGCGCCGACCAGTTATTGCAGGCGGTGCATGATGCGTTGCGCCGGTGAGGGGAATTGCGGATTGGGGCGGAGGCCGGCACGAACCAGTGGAAATGGGCAACAATTCTACGCGACGCTGTAGGCCAGCCGCTGAGCTGGCGGGTTCGAGCCAGGTCAGCGACTTGGCCTACAAACGGGAGATCCCTTTTCCGACTCTTTCTCTTACTCTTTATCTTTCTCTCCTCCGGGGATTCTCAATCCGGGAGAAGGAGAAAGAGAAAGATCCAGGCTCACCCCAGCACCAACGGCCCCGCGCTGCACAGCTCACGCTTGCCGAAGGTCTCGATCCGGTGGCCGACCGCGTGCGCCAGCGCCAGGTGCAGCCGGTTATGCGGCACGCCGCCCAGCTTGAGCGAACGGCCCATCTCGAAACCAAATCCACCGCCGATCAGCACAAAGGGAATGTTGTCGAGCGTGTGAGAGTTACCCTTGCCGAGCTCGTTGGTCCACATCACCAGCGTGTGATCAAGCAATGTGCCGTCGCCACCGGGTTCGGGCGCCGCGGCCAGTTTTTCCACGAGGTAGCGTACTTCGCCGGCAAACCACTGGTTGATCTTTACTAACTTTCCTTTCGCCGCCTCGTCGGTATCCGGCTCGTGCGACAGCCCGTGATGGCCGTCGGTGATATCGAGCCAGTTCATCCGCGCGCCGCCGACCGACTTGGTGTACTGCAGCGTCGCGACCCGGGCCATGTCGTTGACAAAAGAATTAACGAGCAGGTCGATCTGCATGCGGCTCAGCCGCGGCACATTGTCATTCTGGTCGGCCACGCCGCCTTCGAACGCCGGTGGATCCACGCGCAGCTTCTGGCGCGCCCCGGCGTCGAGCTCGCGCTCGAGCTGGCGGACAAGCGTCTCGTGCTCCTCGAGCACGCGGCGATCCTCGGCGCTGATCATCTTCCGCACCTTTGCGAGCTCCGACTGCAAATCGTCGACCACGCTGCGCAGGCTCTCCTTGTCCTTCAGCTGCCCGTACAACTTCTGGTACATCTGGTACGGATCGGAAATCGGCGCGACCGGCCGGCCGGGCCCGGCATACGACATCCGCGTCCACGGGTCGGCGCGATCCTGCACGCCGACGCCAAACTCCACCGAGCCGAAGCGCGTGGAAGTTTCGGGCCGGCTTTGGAAATAGTTTTTCAGCTCCTGGTCGATCGAGATCCCACCCGCCCAGCCGGCGGGGATCGATTTTCCGCCGCCCTGGATGTTGCCGGGAAGGAGTTCCGTGCCGGTGAGGAGGCAACTCATCCCGCGCATGTGGTTGTCGCCATCGCCGCGCACGCGGTTGTGCACGCCGTGCAGGATCAGCATCCGGTCCTGGTAGGACGCGAGCGGCGCCATGATTTCCTTCAGGGCAAACTCGCGGCCGGTGGCATCGGGCCAGAAGGCCGGCGGGATGACGCCGTTGGGCGTGAACAAAACGATCAAGCGCTGCCGCGGCCGCGCGGGGGCGCCCAGCGCCAGGCTGGGCAATCCGGCGATGAACGGCAGCACCGCGGCTGAAAGCCCGGCCTGCTTGATGAACTGGCGGCGATGCAGCGGGGTCATGGGGAATTCCTTGGGGTCAGGGCGGCGACGGGGCGCTCGATGCCGTGGAGGGCGCTGAGCGTGGCGATCTCGAGCAGGAGCTTCTGCAAATTATAGCCGGAGGCGATGAAAGATTGGCGGAGCGCGTCGAGCGCGCCCGGGCCATAGGCCATGATCGGTTGCTTTACCATGTGGTGGAAGAGCTGCTCGATGAAGGCATGATTGGCGCGTCCGCTTGAAATGGCAAACTCCGCGAGGTCGCGCGGGCCGGTGAGCCGCACGGTCTGATTATCGTCCGTGAGGTACTCGCTCGCCGCATCGATGGCGCGCCCATTTTCCTCGGAGCGGAAGCGCCCGACCGCGTCGAACCACTCGAGGCTGAAGCCCAGCGGATTGATCACCGCATGGCAGCCCTGGCAGTTTTCCGATCTTGTCAGACGGGTCACCTTTTCTCGCATCGTCATCCCGGGCGCGAAACCGGTCTCGTCAAAGGCCTGCGCCACCGGCGGCGACTTGAGCGAGCGGCCGACGATGTTACGCGTGAGAAAAACGCCGCGATGGATCGGCGAAGTGGAGCTCTTGTAGGACAACGCCGCCAGCAGGTACGGGTGCGTGAGCACACCGGCGCGCTGACCCTGCGCCAGCGGCAGCCGCGCAAACTCGCCGCCCTTGGCCGGCGGCAGCCCGTAAAACGCCGCCAGCCGGTCGTTGGCCATGAGGTAGTCCGCCCGCAGGAGCTCGCGGAAATCCGAACGCTCGCTCCACACCACTTCGTCCAAAAATAAATTCAGCGAGGTCCTCAGATCGTCGATCACCTCCGGCGTAAAACCAGGATACAACGCCGGGTCCTTCTGCAGATCCTCCACGAAGCGCATCTGCAGCCAGTGATGGAAGAAGCTCCGCAGCTTGGCGCGGGTCCGCGAATCCCCGAGCATCCGGTTGGCCTGCACGCCAACCGCCGCGCGCGTGCGCAACTCACCGGCGGATCCCGCTCGCGCCAGTTCCGCGTCGGGCAGCGAGTCCCACAGCGCGAACGAGAGGCGCGACGCCACGCGGGGACCATCCGGCTTGCCCGCCGGCAGTTCCACGTAGAGGAACTGGGGCGACTTCAAGGCGAGCAACACCACGCGGGTGAGCGCCGTCGCGGGATCGGCGGTGGCCTTGAAACGCTCGGCGACATGGCGGCGTTTTTCCGCCTCCGAAAGCGGCCGTCGGTAAGCGGCTTCGACAAATTTCCCGGCGAAAGCCTCGATCTTCTGTGCGCGCTCCGGCTCGCCCGGCTTCGTGCCGGCAAGCCAATCGATCTTCCTGCCGAGGTGATTCGCGACTTCGAAGGCCGCGTTGGTGGTCGCTTCGTCCCATGCCTTCGACACCGCGCCGCCGCGTTCGTAGCCCTGGCTGCTGTCATCCGCGGGAAAGCGCGTGGCCACGACAAACGTCGGCTGCACTTTCGCCGGCGAGAGATTTCGCGCGGGGATGACCCGCTCAGTGCCGTGCGGCGGTTTCCAGCGCAGGGAAAACGCCGGCGCCGGCGCCCCGACCTTGCCCGGCAGTGCCCAATAATCGATCCCCAGCGGGTACCACCGCCCGCCGATCAGCCTGACCGAGGCACGATGATCCGGATTTTGCGGATTGGAGACGTTGACGTCGATGATCGCCTCCGCGGGATTCGGCCGATCGACATCGGCATTGAGCCAGGCGCGAACGCTGTTCGGGGTGCGCAGGATGAGTTCGTAGTCGCCCGTTTCGTCGGCATAGACCGCGCCGCGCCACTGCATGGAAAAGTCCACCATCTCCGGCGACTCGATGTCGCGCGGAGTGATGGCAATATCAAAGTCCGGCGCCGACTCGACGCCGGTGTGCGTCAGCTTGTTCGCATCGAACCTCCCGCGCTGGGCGATACTGTAGTGGGTCGCATTCAGGCCCCGTTCGGTTCCCACGGGCGCGTCCGGCGCGACGAAGCCGCGGAGCAGGTCGGCGACGGTGATGGCATACTGCTGGTTGGTCAGGTGTGCGAGTTCGACCCGACTCGGATGATTCC
>JBKJRG010000915.1:0-5756 GCA_046594805.1 Opitutaceae bacterium
GGCGACCGGTGCGGCGCAAATCAGCGAGGTGCTGGCGCAGCTGAGCGAGGGCGCCCGCCAGACCGCCGAGTCCCTCCGCCAGTCCAATGAAGCCATCCAGCAACTGAACGAGGCGACGCTTGGACTGCGTGTGGGCATCGAGAAATTCAAAATCGCCGGTTGAAGGACGCAGCCGCTCCCGCGTTTCCCTCATGCTTTTTCTGATGTTCCAACTGGGATCCGATCGTTACGCCCTGGCCGCGAACGAGGTCATTGAGGTACTGCCGCTGATTGCCCTGAAACAAATACCGCAGGCGCCGCGGGGAGTGGCGGGATTGTTGAATTATCATGGGCAGCCGGTCCCGGTGCTCGACTTGAGCCTGCTCGCGCTCGGGCAGCCGGCGGCCCGGCGTGTCAGCACCCGGTTGCTGATCACCCGCTGTCGCGGGCCGGAGGGCGGCGACCGTGGCGAAAAGCTGCTCGGCCTCCTGGTCGAGCGGGCCACCGAGACGGTCACAAAGGAGCCGTCGGACTTCGTGCCCGCCGGCGTGGACAGCCCGCACACGCGTTACCTCGGCCCGGTCGCGCCGGATGCGCGCGGGTTTATCCAGCGCATCGAACCGGCGGTGTTGTTGAATGACGAACTGCGCCTGGCGCTGTTTCTTCCCGGGGTAGCGGAGGCGGTGCCGTGAATATCGCGCCAGTCGAGGCCTGGCTCGGGATGCACACCGGGCTGGCGGCGGACAAGCTCGGGCCGGGCCAGGTCGCGCGGGTCGCACGCGACCGGATCCGGGCCACCGGTACCGCCGATGCCGGGGCGTATGTCGCGCTCCTCAGCGCGTCGCAGGAGGAACAGCTTCGTTTCATCGAGGCGATCGTGGTGACCGAAACCTGGTTCTTTCGTGAGCGGGCCGCCCTGGATGGACTGGTGCAGCACGTGACGGGAGCCTGGGCGAGCGAACATGCAGGCGGGCCCTTCCGGCTGTTGAGCGTTCCCTGTTCCACCGGCGAGGAGCCTTACTCCATCGCGATGGCACTGGCGCTCGCCAGCTGGCCGGCGGCCCGCTTGCAGATCGACGCGGTCGACATCAGCCGTGAGAGCCTCGCGCGCGGCACGGAAGGCCTCTATCGAAAAAATTCGTTCCGCAGCGTGGACCTCGCTTTCCGCGACATCTTCTTCGATGCCATGGCGGGCGACGCCTGGAAGGTGCGCGACCCGGTGCGGGCGCCGGTGCGCTTCCAGGAGGCGAACCTGCTCGGCGACACCTTCGTGGCGGGCCGGCCCCTCTACGACGCCATTTTTTGCCGCAACCTGCTAATCTATTTCGATCCACCCGTGCAGACGCGGGTGTTTCGCGCGCTCAGCCGGGTGCTGGCCGATGATGGACTGCTCGCGGTGGGCCCCGCCGAGGCGGCCTTGGCGTTCGAGCACGGCTTCGCGCCCGCGGCAGGCGCGGCGACGTTTCTGCTGCAGAAAACGGCTCCGACACTGGCGCCGGCCCGGGCGGTGGTGCCGCGGATTCGCTCCCGCGCTCCGGCCACCGTCAGCGTACCACCGGGTTTGCCCGCGCCGCCGGAACGACCCGCGGCCGCGCGGCCGGCGCCCGAGCCGGGCATTCTCCCCCTGCAGCATTTACGCGCGCTGGCCGATGCCGGTCGCCTCCGCGAGGCGAAGGAACTCGGTGACACCCTCTGGCGGTGCGGTGGCGCTTCCGTGGAGGTCTGCTACCTCCTCGCGGTCGTGGCTGATGCGACGGGCGACTTGCGTCGCGCCGAGGAGTTTTATCGGAAGGCGCTTTACCTGAATCCGCGCCATGCCGAGTCGCTGGCGCACCTCGCGTTGCTGATCGAGAAAAACGGCGACACCGGCGCCGCAGCCACGCTTCGCCTTCGCGCCCGCCGCGAGGCGGGTGCCCCTTCAGGGCGCAATGAGACCAAGGAGGTCGCATGAGCGGATCATCGGCACCCCGGACGCTCGGCGAAAGCGCGGCCCGCCCGGCTAACTGCTGGAAAAAAATCGGCACTTGGGGCGATCGGTCGTGCCCGGAGTTGTCGCGCCACCTGCATTGCCGCAACTGCCCGGTCTACTCGGACGGCGCGGCCCGCCTGCTCGACGCGGAAGTCTCCGCCACGGTGCTGGCGCAGCGGGCGGAGCATTATGCTGCGCCGCGCCTGGCCGACCAGACGGGCACCGTGGCCGTCGTCGTGTTTCGACTGGGCGGCGAGTGGCTGGCCCTGCCTGCGGCTCACTGGCGCGAAGTGGGGGCGCCGCGGCCAATTCACTCGCTACCGCACCGGCGCGACCAGGTGGTCACCGGCATCGTCAACATCCGTGGTGAACTGCTGGTGTGCGTCTCCCTCGCGGCGGCCCTGGGTGCGGCGGTCACCCCGCCGTCCGCGGTGCCGCGGCTCGCGGTCGTGCAATGGGGCGGCGACCGTTTCGTGTTTCCGACCGACGAGATCGCCGGGCTGCACCGTTATGATCCCGCGGAGCTCACGCCGGTGCCGGCCACGCTGGCGCGGGCGCAGGCCCTGTGCATGCGCGGGATGATGGCGTGGGAAGGTCGCGCGGTCGGGCTCCTCGACGAGGAACGCGTTTTCCAACTGCTCAATCGCAGTCTCGCATGAGTGCGCCTACCGACAATCTCGGGGATTTCTCCATGCTCGATCTCTTCCGCGCCGAGGCGGACACCACCCTGGCCGTGCTCACGGCCGGCCTGCTCGCGCTCGAGGCGGGGGATGCGGGCTCGGCGGAGACTTTCGAGGAACTGATGCGAGCGGCCCACTCCCTCAAGGGCGCCGCGCGCATCGTCGGCGTCGGTGCCGCCGTGCGCGTGGCGCACGCCCTGGAGGACATCTTCGTCGCCGCGCAAGTCGGGGGAAAGTCGCTCTCGCGGCCCCTCGTCGACCAGCTCCTCGGCGGCGTCGACCTGCTGGCGCGGATCGCGAAAAGCACGGAAGCCGAAATGATGAGATGGGAAAACGAAGGAGCGGGGGAAATCGACGGATACCTCGCCCGCCTCGGCTCCGCCACTCATGCTCCGCCGGAAGTCGATTTGCCGCCAGCCACCCTCGTGACCGCGCCCGCCAAGGAGTCTCCGACGCCCGTCCTGTCCGCCCCGCCGCCTCTGCCTGCCCCGGGCGAGCCGCGCGCGCCCAAGGCGGAGGCGCGGGTGCTGCGCGTCGGGGCCGACAATCTCAACCGGCTGCTTGGCTTGGCGAGCGAGTCACTCGTCGCATCCCGCTGGCTGCGGCCCTATGGCGACTCCGTGACCCGGCTGAAGCGAATGCACCGCGAACTGGGCCTCACGCTCGATCAGCTGCGCGGGCAGGCGGGGGGAGCCCAGACGGGGGAGCGCTTTGGCGAGATGTTGGCCGACGCGCAGCATCGGCTCGCGGCGTGCCGCAGTTATCTCAGCGAGCGCCTGGTCGAGCTGGAGACCTTCGAGCGCCGGGCAACAAACCTGTCCGACCGGCTCTATGCCGAGGCGGTGGCAGTCCGGATGCGCCCGTTCGCCGACGGCGTCGGCGGATTTCCCCGGATGGTCCGCGATGTCGCGCGGCAGCTCGACAAGGAGGTGCGGTACGAAGTAACGGGCGAAGACACACCGGTTGACCGCGAAATCCTGGAGAAACTGGAGGCGCCGATCGGCCATCTGTTGCGCAATGCCCTCGACCACGGACTCGAGTCGCCCGACGCGCGCCGCGCCGCGGGCAAGGCGGTGTCCGGCCTGATCCGGGTGGAGGCACGCCACCAGGCGGGGCTGCTCATGATCACGGTAAGCGACGATGGCCGCGGGGCCGACCTCGATCAGATCCGCCACTCGGTGGTGGCAAAAAAACTGGTCGATGCCGCCACGGCATTGAAGTTGAGCGAGACTGAGCTGCTCGAGTTTCTATTCCTGCCGGGCTTCACCATGAAGGAGGCCGTCACCGACATCTCCGGTCGTGGGGTCGGGCTCGACGTGGTGCAGACCATGGTCCGCGCGGTCCGCGGCACAATCCGGGTAAGCTCCCAGCCCGGGGCGGGCATGCGTTTTCAACTCCAGCTGCCGCTCACGCTTTCGGTGGTGCGCGCGCTGCTCTTCGAGGTGGACGGCGAACCGTATGCGGTGCCCCTCGGCTATATCACCCGTGCCGTCCGGGTGAAATCCGCGGCAATCGATGCCACGCAGGGCCGGCTGCACTTCGAACTGGATGGGCGCCGGATTGGGCTCGTCGCGGCGCGGCAGCTCCTGGGCCGGGCGGCGGTGCCGGCGACGGACGAGGCGACGGTCGTCGTGCTCGGTGAGGGTGAGCAGCGCTACGGGCTGCTCGTTGACCGGCTGCTCGGGGAGAAGGAGCTCGTGGTGCAGCCGCTGGACGCCCGGCTGGGCAAAGTCCGGGACATCGCGGCGGGCGCCTTCATGGAGGACGGTGCGCCGGTGCTGATTCTCGATGTCGACGATCTGGCGCATTCGGTCGACCGCCTGGCGAGCGCGGGCCGGTTGATCGCGACGACGGGCCGCGCCGCGGCTGCCAAGGCGCGCAAGCGAATCCTCGTGATCGACGACTCGCTCACTGTGCGCGAACTTCAGCGCAAGCTGCTCGAAGCACGCGGCTATTTCGTCGAGACCGCGGTGGACGGGATCGACGGCTTCAATCTCGCGCGCCAGGGCAGTTTCGACTTGATCGTTACGGATGTGGACATGCCGCGCCGGGACGGCATTGAGCTGACGCGTCTGCTCAAGTCGGATGCGCGGCTGAAGGCAACCCCGGTCATGATCGTCTCCTACAAGGACCGGGAGGAGGACCGGATGCGCGGGCTCGAGGCGGGTGCCGATTACTATCTCACGAAAGGCAGTTTCCAGGATGACACGATGCTGCACGCCGTGGCCGATTTGATTGGCGCGGACCACCAGGCAGATTCCACCGCATGAGAATAGCGCTCGTCAACGATGTCGCGACCGCGGTCGAGGCCATGCGCCGCATCCTCGCGCGTGCACCGCAGCACACGATTGCGTGGACCGCCCACGACGGCGCCGAGGCCGTGCGATTCTGCGCCGGCGATCGCCCGGATCTCATCCTGATGGATCTCATCATGCCGGTCATGGATGGCGTGGAAGCCACCCGGAGAATCATGGCGGCAACGCCGTGCCCCATTCTCGTGGTGACGGCGACCGTGAACGGCAATTCGGGCCGCGTGTTCGAGGCCCTCGGCGCGGGGGCGCTGGATGCGGTCAATACCCCGGTCCTCGGTCTGCATGGCGCCGGTGAAGTGAAACCGGCGCTGCTGGCAAAAATCGAAATGCTCGAGCGGCTGACCCGGCCGGCATCGATCGACCCGGCGACCGGACGGACCGCCGCCCCGTTTCCACGGCGCCCGGGAAGCCACCGTGGATTCCTGGTGGCGATCGGATCCTCGGCGGGCGGGCCGGCGGCGCTGGCCGAGGTCTTGCGGGTCCTGCCGCGCGATTTCCCTGCGGCCATTGCCGTGGTGCAGCATATCGACGAGCAGTTTGCGGCCGGCCTGTCGGAGTGGCTGGGCCAGCAGACAAAGTTGCCGGTGCGGATCGCACGGGAAGGCGAGTCGTTGCAGCCCGGCACCGTGCTGATCGCGGGGCGCGATCAGCACCTGATCCTGCGCGAAAACCTTACCCTGGGCTACACGGCCGAGCCGACGGAAACGCCGTATCGGCCGTCCGTGGACGTTTTTTTTCGCAGCGTGGCCGAACGCTGGCGCGACGCCGCCGTGGCGGTCATCCTCACCGGCATGGGCCGGGACGGCGCGCTCGGCT
>JBKJRG010000054.1:0-4616 GCA_046594805.1 Opitutaceae bacterium
ATTTCGCGCGGCTGCGCGACCAACTGGCGGCCGAGGGCGTGAACACCATGAAGCCGTTTTCGGATTTCGAATTCCTGCGGCAGGCGTTCACCGAGGGCGAGCGCTGGCCGGTGCGGCCGGGGCGCGTGCAGGCGCTCGTCCGCGACGGGCTCATCACCCAGCCGCAGGCGGATGGATTTCTCCGCGACGGCGCCATCGGCAGCCATCTGGAAAACCTGCAGCGCAAAGGCGGCTTCAAGGGATTCAACCAAAAGGCGGTGAGTGCGATTATCTCGGCGACGGATCCGCGGAAGGTGCAGGCCGGGCATCAAATGTAGGGGCGCCGCTTGACGGGGCCGGCGAACCGCGGATAAACCCGGGCGTCGCCAGGCGACGCCCTATGCCAACCTCCTAGCATGAAGATCGGTATTATCGGGGCGGGAAAAATCGGGACGACCATTGCCACGTTGCTCGAGTCGTGCGCGTTCTGCGACGCCGTCGTGCTCGGCGATGCGCGCCGAAACCTGAAGCTGAAGGGCCTCAAAAAGGCGTCGGGGCGGCGGCTCGAGGTGAGGCGAAAGGCCGCGCTCGAGTCGTTCGTCCGGCAGTGCGATGCCGTGGTGAGCGCGGCGCCTTATTACCTGAACCGGGGAATTGCCAGCGCCTGCGCCCGGCGGCGCGTCGCCTATTTCGATCTGACGGAGGACGTGGCAACCACGACATTCATCCGCGGCCTCGCACGGAAATCGAAAGGGGTGACCTTCATGCCGCAGTGCGGGCTCGCGCCCGGCGCGATCAACATCGTGGGCGGCAGCCTGGCGTCGTCGCTCGACATCGCGCGGTCGGTCGAGATGCGGGTGGGCGCGCTGCCGCAGTTCGCGAGCAACCAGATGAAGTATTACCTGAGCTGGAGCACGGCCGGGCTGATCAACGAATACTGCCAGCTCGGCGAGGCGCTGCATGCTGGCCGGCGGATCGCGACGCTGCCGCTCGACGGCACGGAACGGCTCACGATTGACGGCGTTGAGTATGAAGCCTTCAACACGTCGGGCGGAGTGGCGACGATGTGCGAGACCTTCGCGGGCCGGGTCGGCGAATTGAATTACAAGACGATGCGTTATCCCGGCCATCGCGACCTGATGAAGTTTCTCCTGCAGGATCTGAACCTGGGCACGCAGCAGGAGCTGCTCACGCAGATCTTCGACCAGGAAGTGCCGCTGACGGATCAGGACGTCGTCGTGTTCTACGTGAGCGCCGTGGGCATGGTGGGTGGCGGGCTCGTGCAGCGCAGTTTTGTGAAGAAGATGCGCGGTGAGGTGGTGGCGGGCCGGCGGCTTTCGGCGATTCAATTGACGACAGCCGCGGGCGTGGTCGGCGTGCTCGAGCTGTTTGCGCGCGGCCGGCTGCCGAAGGGCTTCGTGAAGCAAGAGTCGATCACACTCGACGAGTTCCTCGGCACGCAATGGGGGGGCCGGGTGTACGGCGATGGCGGCGAATCCCGGGCAGCGAACCGAACGACCAAGTCAGATGCGGCCAAAGGGCAGCGCAGGGATTGAATTTGGGAACGGGTGAGCGACGCCACGGCTTGCCGATTTAGGCAAGGGCACCCCTCCGTGGGCGCCCGACGGCGTGGACAAGCCACGCCCCTTTGAGGAAACGCGGAAGGCCGCGGCGTGAGCGCGGGCTAGCGGTTTTTGCCTTTGCCCTTACCCTGGCCCTGACCGCCCTGACCCTGGCTTTGGCCTTTCCCGGGAGAATGGTCGCCGGCCCGATCGTCGTCCTTGTCCTTCACCTTAACGTTGGTCACGAAGTAGTCCGCCGGATAGTAGCCCTGCACTTTGTCGTGGAACTGATAGGGCTGCTCGCTGCCCATGGTGAGGGAAACGCTGCGGTTGAAGTCCACGCGGACATTCGGGGGGAGGCTGAGACCGGTTCGCCATTCCCTTCCGTCGAGATGGAACCAGGTGCGATCGTCGGGTCGGAAATAAACGTTGCTGCCCGGATAATAGTAATAGCTGCGATTGCGCCGGACGCCATGAGCGGGAGCCCACGGGGGCGGACCTTTGGGGCCCGATTCCTTAACCACAACCACCTCGGGCGGCGGCGGGGGCAACACTTTGCCCAGACGGATATCGACTGAAACGCCGACATCGGGCGCGGCATGTGCCACCGGGAAAACTACGAGGGGGATTATAAGGAGCAGGAGCTTGGGGTTCATAGGGCAGTAGACCTATTTGAAGCTAAGAAGTTCTGGGAACCCGTCGGGTTTACGTATTATTCCACTGGCCGATCGGGATGGGAGTACGGAGGTTGACGGTCGCCCGCCCAACCGGGAGGACCGGGCTGAATCTTCGAACGACGACTTTATTTCGCGCTGCCCGCAGGCTCCGGCCAACTCAGGTGCCGGTGGAGAAACTTGAACGTGCCGACGCCGTGGATCGTGTGCGGGCCGTCGAAGTATTCGATTTCGGTGAGGTGCGGGATTTTCAGTTTGTTGTAGAGCCGGTTCACTTTCGCGTATTCGTAGGCGACCCACTCGTCGATGCCGACGCCGTCGTTGTGGCCGCGCTCGACCATGAAAGGGCGTGGCACCAGCAGCGCGGCCATCTCGGCGTAACCAAACGTGAGGCCCATGCGGAATTCCGGACGTTCGTAGGCGGCGTTATACATGTAGCCCTTGGGAAAATCCGTCGCCGCGTTCTTCCACGTCCACTCGTTGAAATCGCCCGAGCAGATCGAAAGCGCGTAACGGTCGAGCAGCATGGGCAGGCGCATCGCGGACTGGCCGCCGTAGGAAAGGCCGTAGAATCCGATGCGCCCAGGATCGACGTTCGGCTGGGCGGAGAGAAAATCCAGGATGCACTCGTGCTGCGCGAGGATGATGGAGAAAATTGTTTTTCCGAGCGGCTGGGCTTTTCGTTGCAGGACACGTGAAGCGTGGTCGCCGCGATACGGATTGTGCGGGGCGAAGACGATGAACCCGCGCTCGGCGAGGCGGACGGCATAGGCTTTGTAGGCGGCGTAAGCGCGGCTCGTCTTGTCTTCGCTAATCACAGAGTCGGGCAGGCCGGTGACGCCGTGCTGCGTGACGACGACGGGGCGCCGCTCGCCGGGTTTTATGCCTTTCGGAAGCAGGAGATAGCCCCAGGCATAAACGTCGGGCAACACGTCGAGCACGACCTCGTAGCCGGTCCACGTCGGCTTGTCGTGAATCATGCGGGTGCGCGGATTCAGCGGGATCTGGCCGGTGCGGTAGCGGCCGATCAGCTCGTTCCAGACTTGGTCGCGGTATGGCTGCATGGCGTCGCGCCAAGCGGCGGGCGTGGTCGGTGGGATTTTTTTCCAGAGGAATTCGTCGCGCACGCCCGCGGCGAGCTGGAGCTGCCGCTGGGTGTAGCGTTCCATCTCGCGCACTTGCCGTTGCTGGCGGGCGGCCGGGTCGAAATTCGGGCGGAGATCGACAAGAGAAGCGGGCGCCGGTGGGCGAAGGGCGGTGGCCGTGGGATGGAGGGCCTGAAAGAAGGAGAGGAGGGTGCGCTCGGCGATCGGGCCGGTCGGCGTGTCGCCGTTTCCGTGATAAAAGCGAATCGCGGTGGAGTGGGGGCCGGCATACTGCCTGGCGCGGTCGACTTCGGCGCGGACCGCGGCGGGCTCCAGCGGGACGATGCGCCCGGGCGCGGCGCCGGCGCGTCCGGGGCGCTCGGCGGGCGGGCCGTCGATCTTCGGCGCGGCGGCGTGCTCGATCAGGAGCGTGCGTGGCACGATCAGGCGCGCGAGATTGGCGTCTCCGAACTCGGTGAAGACGCCGAAGAGGTTGCGGTAGATCGGTTCCTGCCAGAGCTGTTCGCGCGGGCCGAAGTAGCCGCTGACGAGCGTCGCGGTGATGCGCGGGTCAAGGGCGGCGCTGTGCAGGGCGAGCAGGCCGCCTTCGCCCCAGCCGACGACGCCGATGGGCAGGGCGGTGGCGGAGTCGCGGTTCTGTCGGGAGAACCAGTCGACGGCGGCGAGGATTTTCTGGAGCTCATAGCCGATGACGTGCCGGCCGAGCACGAACGACTGGCGGTAGATCCACTCGCGGTGCGGTTGATTGGTGGAGAGCTGGGCGACGGCGTTGCCGGAAGATGTGTCTGCGCGATCGATGAGCGTCGGGATGAGGACCTGGCAGCCGTGCTCCGCCAAGCGGCGCGCGTAGTGCAGCTCGGCCGGCAGGCCGGGAGCGAGGCCGGCGATGGCCTCGGGCGTCTGGTCGGCATCGGGCACAGCGACCACCCGCGCCCTGATTACGCCTTTCGGCTGAAGCAGCAGGCCTTCGCCGTACAAGCCGTCGAGGACGGGCCAGCGGACGGTATAGGCGGTGAAGGTATCCGTTTCGGCGATGCGCGCGGGCGTCGCGACCGTGGAAACGTAGTCGAGCTCGATCTCAGCCACGCGGGGATCGATGACGCCGAGCATGCGCGCGAGGCGCTCCCGGTTGCCGGCAAGGTCGGTTTTCGTCCAATACGCCGCGCGACCATCGATGGAGCTGGCGGTTTCGCGTTCGAGGAAACGATCGATGCCCGCGATCATCTGGGCGGAGAGATCGCCTTGGAGGGTGAGGGGGGCGGTGTCGGGGAGGGGCGCTTGGGCGCGAAGCGGGA
>JBKJRG010000368.1:0-5588 GCA_046594805.1 Opitutaceae bacterium
ACGATCTTCTTCACGTGCGTCGTGTCGTGCGAGATCACCGCCGAACGGCCGACTTCCGATCCGGTCCCCGCGGTGGTCGGCAGCGCAATGAAATGCGGGAGCGCCCGCTCGATCCGCCGTGCCTTGGGATTGTCCCAGGCATAGTCGAGGATGTCGCCCTCGTGCACGGCCATCAGCGCAACGGCCTTCGCCACGTCGAGCGCAGCCCCGCCGCCGAGTCCAATCACGCCATCCGCCTGGTGAGCGCGGTAAGCGGCGACGCCGGCCTGCACCTGGCTGGCAGTGGGATTGCCCCAGACGCCGCCGAAAATCGCGGGCGCCAAACCCGCCGCGCGGAGCTCAGCCGCGATTGTCGCCGTCATCGGCAGCGCGGCGACGCCCTTGTCCGTGACGATCAGCGGACGTTTGACGCCGGCGGTCTTAAGGTGCTCGGGCACGCGCGAGCGCGCGCCGGGCCCGAAGTGAATCGCGGTGGGAAAGGAGAATTGGTCGATGGGCATCGGGTTAGTCAGAGAGACGGCTAAAGTGGCATCGGCTTCCAGCCGATGATCTGCGGCTGGAAGCCGCAGCCACTCAGGCGTCGACAAGCGACGCCCCTGCTACAGAAACCGATTTGAGTCCGGCAAAACACAGGCTGATTTGGCACCACCGCAACGTTCCCGCCTAGATAATTTCAAAATACCGCTTCAACTCCCAGTCGGTCACGGCATCGAGCCACTGGCGCCACTCCCACTCGCGCGAGGCGGCGAAGTGATCGACGAAGTCATCGCCGAGCCAGTCGCGGGCGATGTCGGATTTCTGGAAGAGCCGCGTCGTCTCGATCAGCGTGCGGGGCGCGCGGGCGATATTCTCCGCGCCCTGGTTCGTGCCCTGGATGGGCGGCGTGTCGAGCTTCAGGTTCTTCTCCACGCCGTGCAGGCCCGCGGCCAGCACCGCTGCCATCGCGAGGTACGGATTCACGTCAGAGCCGGGGCAGCGCGTCTCGAGCCGGCTCGCCTTGGGCGAACCCGCGATGACGCGGAAGCTCGCCGTGCGGTTGTCCACCGCCCACGTCGGCTTCACCGGGGCCCAGAAACCATCCACCAGCCGCTTGTAGCTGTTGATGGTGGGCCAGATCATCGGGCCGAATTCCATCATGCACGCGACTTGGCCGGCGACGTAGCTTTCGAACAGCTTGCTCATCTGGTGGCGGCCCCGCGGATCGTGGAAAAGGTTCTTCTTCCCGTCCGACAGGCTCTGGTGGATGTGACCGCTGCAGCCCGGATAGCTGGCGTTCGGCTTGGCCATGAAGCTGGGCATGATGCCGAACCGCAGCCCGATTTCCTTCGTCGCCGTCTTGAACAGCGTCGCGCGATCTGCCGACTCGAGGGCGTCGGCAAACGCCATCGCCGCCTCGTACACGCCGGGCCCGGTTTCGGTGTGCAGGCCCTCGACCGGAATCCCGAAGCGCGGGAGCTCGTCCATCAAGGCGGTGAAAAACTCGCGACCGTGCGCCGCGCGCAGCATCGAGTAGCCGAACATCCCCGGCGTCAGCGGTTGCGGACGTACATAGCCCTTGTCCGCCCAACTCTGGGGCGTCTCGGAAAAATTAAACCACTCGAACTCCATCCCGCACATCGGCTGGAAGCCGAGCTTCTCCGCGCGGGCGATGACCCGCTTCAACAACTGGCGCGGACACAGCGGATGCGGCTCCTCCTGCTTCGCCTTGCCGTCGGCCCCCCGCCAGACGAACTCGCCGAGGAAAAACGGAACGTTGTCCTCCCATGGCACGGCGCGCTGCGTGCGGAGATCGATTCGCGCCATCGCGTCCGGGAAACCCTTGTGCCAGCCGACGAGTTTCGCGTTGTCGTAGCAGGTGTCGGCCATGTCCCAGCCGAAAACGACATCGCAAAAACCGAAACCTCCCTCCGGCGGCGCGGCCGCCGCGGAGAGAAACTTGTCCTTGTGGAGGAATTTTCCGCGGAGGATGCCGTCGATGTCCGTGACCGCGACCTTCACCTTCTGGCCGGGCGAGCGGCGGATCTGATCGAGGATGCGTTCGGGACTGGACGCAGGGCGGGGAGCACTCACGGGGGAGAAGCAGGACGGAAGTTGTTGCGGAGGAGCTCTAGAGACCCCGAAACGACCCTGAGGTTCGTCCGGCCGCGGCAACTCCCCGGGCAAAAATCGGGTGTGAAGCCGTAACGGCATCCGTCCTTGCAGCCGGGAGTGGCTGTGGCTTCCAGCCGCAGATCCTCTGAAACGGCGGCAGGATGCCGCCGCCACTAGGGCAGGACGCCCATGTCACTTCAATCACCCGAGCGCTACCGGCGTAAAACCCGTGAAATCCAGTTCACCCGGCACGCCAAAGGGCGCGGCGTTGACCGAACCGATCGCGAGCTTCCCCGCGTGAATTTCCAATCGCGGCCAGCCGCCCGCGCCGCGTGTGTAGAGATCCCCGTGCGCGGCCAGCGCGTGCGCCTGCCAGGCGGGCGGAAATTGGGTGAGGCCGGCAAAATAATGGTGACCGTTGCGCTCCACCGTCGTCACGCCCAGCGCTGCCTGCGCCGCGAGATCCTGGATCAATGCCACCGGCCCGACGTTGGCCAGATCCTCGCCACTCATCACCGCGGGCAGCCCGGCCGCGCGGCGTTGGGCGAGCAGGCACGCATTGGCCACGCTCTTGAAAACGCCTTTGCAGTTCTTGTGGCTGGTGCCGCTGTAACCGAGCGCGAGCGCGGCGCGCAGGCTGCCGTCCTCCGCATCGCTTTCATCGATGATGATCGGCGGACGGTCGGGCCAGCGACTCGCCAGTTCACCAATCGCCGGGCTGAGTGCCACGCTGCGGTGCCACGGCTGCTCGACATAAAGCAGGTGCGGCCACAGCCGGCGCGTTCCCGGGGCGGCCATCAGTTCGCGGAGGTAGTTCGCAAAGCCCGCGACATCCTGGAAGCTCTCGTTGCCATCGAGCGAGAAAGCGTAGTCGTCGCCGCATTCCGCCGTGAAAAGCGCCGTCATCCGCTCCAGCCGGTCGCGATCGCGCGCCGCCTCGCCGTTGATCTTGATCTTGAAATGCCGGAGGCCATAGGCCCGCACGTTTTCCCGCAACGACTGGGGCAACCCGTCTTCCACCCGTTCCCCGGCGGCGAGGTCATCGGCCTCCAGCGGATCGGAAAGTCCCACCGTATGCCGGGCGAAAACTTCGGCCGGCGGTGTCGCGGGCAACCAGTCGCGCGGCGCGCTGCCGGCGAGCGCAGGCTGCAACGTGGCGAGGTCGAGGCCGAAGAGATTGTCGCGCAGCGCCGCGGCCAGGCTCGCCCCGTGCCGCCGGCAGACCGCGTGGATGAGCGCGCGCTCAACGAACGAAGTGCCAAACTGCACGAGCAACGGCGGGAGGTTTTCCGCGCGACCCCAGGCCCGTTGTGCCGCATCGAGTTCGTGCCAAAAAGCAAAAGCGGTCGGCGCTGCGACGCCGCGCGTGTGTCCCACCGCGGCGCGCACCACGCGCAGCATTTCCTCGATCTCATCCGCGAGCTGCCGCGCTGGATCCTTGGTGAACCATTTCGGCGGCAGCACATCAGCGGCGAGTCCCGTTTCCCGCCGCCCGTCGATCTCGAAGGTCACGCGCAGCACCGCCTGCGGCACATCCGTCAGCGTCGCGATGCCATAGCGAAACGGCATGCGCGCGTGCAGCTCGAGCCGGAACAGTTCGGCGGATTGAAATGTAATCACGGCGGGAGATGACGGGCCCAAGCTACAGTAATTCCTCCTGTTCCTCCTCCTCTTTCTCTTACTCTTTATCTTTCTCTTTCTCTTTCTCTTTCTCCCCGGCCGATCGGCCCAGACAGGAGAAAGAGTAAGAGTAAGATAAAGAGTATGAGCTGGCGCGAGCCGACCGTTGCGGCGAGCGTCCGGAGGAAATCCTACCCCAGCTTTTGCTTCGCGAGGTGGCCCTTGAGGAACGCGACATCCTTTTTCATCGCCGCCAGGAGAGCGTTCCGCTTCTGCGCCTCGGTCATCTCCGGCCCCCGCTCGAATGGCGGGTACTCGAAATGCATCGAGATCGGACCCCGGATGTTCAGCTCGCTGACCAGCTTGAAGTACTGGTCGAAGTTAACCACGCCTTCTCCCAACGGCACATTTTCAATCACCGCGCGACCGGGAGATTGCTGCCACTTGAAATCCTTGATGTCCGTGCAGCGAATCCACGGGGCCAGCAACCGCAGCGGCAGCGGCCACGACAGGCCGCCCTCCGCCGTCGCATGCCGGATGTCGTACTGCACGCCCATCCAGCGCGGATCCACGTCGCGCAGCAGCTCGTGCAGATCCCACAGCGCGCTGCCGACCCGGGTCCCGGCATGATTCTGAAACGCGCCCTGCAACCCGAGGCTCTGGTTGAGCGCGGCCAGCTCCTTCACCGCCGGCTTCAACTGCTCGAGCGAGGCCATCACGTCGAGCTTTGGGTCGAAGCTGAAATTCCCCAGGCGGTAAATTTTCACGCCGTGCTTCGCGGCGGTGCGGAGCAGGTTCTCGGTGTGCGGCTCGCGCGCGCTAACAATCGCGGTGGTGATCATCTCCACCTTCAGGCCGGCCTTGTGCGCCGCCTCGATCGCGCGCGGCAAATCCTCCTGCACTTTTTCCGGCAGGACATGGCCCGCGGGCCGCACCGCATAATCAATCCCGCCCAATCCCGCCTCGGCAGCCAGCGCGGCGGTGCCCTCGTAGGAAAGCCACTGCAGCGGCTTCGCAAACACATGGAGAACCGGTGGCGTCTTGGCCGCGCCCGCAGTGGAGACGGGAACGGCGCGGTTCGCGGGCGACTGGCCGCGCGCGGCGAGAGGGGCGAGCGGCAACGCGGCGCTCGCGACGGCGAGCGTTGAAAGAAAATTGCGGCGCGTGCAGGCGGGTTGGGCAGGAGGGTTGTTCATGGGGTCGAGGGGATAGATTGGGAGGCGGACAGGGACGCGGCAAGGATTCAGCCCTTCCCGCCCCGGAGGACAACCAGATGATCGACGCCTTTCGATTCAAACTCGCGCCAGTAGCTGTCCTCGATCGCCTCCAGTCGCACGGTTTCCTGCTCCGTGAGCTCGTCGCCGAGCTTGGTCGCGCCCAGCTCCGCGCGGAGATCGCGCTCGGCGAGACGCAACACCAGCTCGTCCCAGAACGCCTCCTCCCGGAACTCGTGGCTTTTCTCCACGGCCGGACTCGCGATGAGTTTTTCGTTGGGGAAATACTGGCCGTTGACGTCGATCTCCACCAGGTCGGCGCAGCCGAACGGCTCGGCGAGCGCGAACACCTTTTGCGCGAGCTCGGCGTAGCGCTCCGGCATCGTCGCCGGGTCGTCCGCACGCGCGCCCGAAGCCGACAGCCCCAGATGCACCAGCTCGAGGAGCCGCGTGTACTCCTTCGTCGTAAACGAGACCTTCATGCGACCAACAGACGCCGCGCCGGGCAACCGCGCAAGGGCGGAGTGCGTGGCTGCGCGTCCCGCGGACCCAAACGGAGCGGCGGTTTCCAACCGCCGTGTGCATGCCGTATCCCCTTCGGGCGGTTGCAAACTGCCCCTTCATTGCTGACCAGACCCCAGCGGTCCAAGGCATTTCAACCGC
>JBKJRG010000597.1:0-4333 GCA_046594805.1 Opitutaceae bacterium
CCCGCCGAGATTCCGGAGCGCATGGCGTGCCACGGTCAGGCCCATGCCTACTCCCACGGTGTTCTTCGTGCTGACGAATGGCTCGAACATCTTGTCCCTGATTTCCGCATCAATGCCGCGGCCGTGGTCGATTACCAGGAATTCCACGAATTTCCCTTCCTCCGGTTTGTCGACCAGCTGCGCCTTGATCAAAATCGGCCGCGGATCCGTGGGCTTGTTGTCGTAGGACTCCCACGCGTTGATCAACACCTTGGCAACCACCTCCTCGAAGATCTCGTAGTTGGTGTCGATTTGCCGGTCCTCGAGCGGGTTGTCGATCGTCACCGGTGCGTGGATGCGGTGGTCCTCGTGAAACCGGGCGATGCCGCCCTCGATCAGTCGCTGCACGCTCGCCTTGATCAGCGGCGGACGGGATTTCACCACTAGCGTGCTGAGCTGCTTGATGATGATCACGATCCGTTGCACCGCGTCCTCCACGTGCTGGGCGTTTTTCTTCACCTGCTCTGGCTTGTCGTAGTACGCCTTGACCAGATCGAGATACCCGATGACGACGCCGAGCAGATTGTTCAGGTTGTGGGCGATCCCCTGCGTGACCGCGCCGATGGTGGCCGCCTTGCGGGATTCCTCGAGCCGCTTCGTCAGATCGACGACCTGGCGGTTGATCATCACAAAGCGGAGTTGCGTCTGCACGCGGGCGAGCGTCTCATCCAAATCGATAGGCTTCGTGATATAGTCGACCGCACCGACCCCGAGCCCTTCGAGTTTGCTCTCCTTGTTGCTTCGCGCGGTGATGAAAATGACCGGGATGCCCCGGGTATCCTCATTGGCCTGCAGGCGCTGGCAGACCTCGATCCCGTCCATGTCCGGCATCATCACATCGAGCAGGATGAGGTCCGGCTTTTCTTTTTTCACCAAATCAAGCGCTTCCAGGCCATTGTAGGCCGCGGTGACCCGAATGTTCTCCCGCTCCAGCTTGCGCTTAAGCAGCTGGACATTGATGGGTTGGTCATCGACGACCAGGATGGAGGGGCCCGCCATGCCCGGAGACAAACGGTTCGCCAGAGGGGGCGCAAGGATTGTAGCGGCATTCCCTCGCACGGGCGCCGCGCGCCGCAGTCCGGCGAAGTTTACAGCATCCTTACGACTGTCGGCGCAGATTGTGCGCCTTGACCGTGTTCTTCATCAGCATCGCAACGGTCATCGGCCCGACTCCACCGGGCACGGGCGTGATCTTGGAACAAAGTGGAGCGACGCTCGAGAACTGCACGTCTCCGGTCAGCCGGTAACCGCTTTTCTTCGACGCGTCGGGAACGCGATTGATGCCCACGTCGATCACCACCGCGCCCGGCTTGACCATTTCCGCGGTGACAAATTCCGCCCGCCCAATCGCGGCGATGAGGACGTCGGCTTGCCGGGTGATGGCGGGCAGATTGGTCGTGGCAGAGTGGCAGATGGTGACGGTGCCATTCGCTCCCGCCTTCTTTTGCAGCGCCAGCAGGGCCACCGGTTTTCCGACGATGAGCGATCGCCCGAGGACGACGACATGCTTGCCCTTGAGGTCGACCCCGCTGCGTGCGAGCAGCTCCATGATTCCCGCCGGGGTGCAGGCCACAAAGCCGGACTCGTCCTCCTGGGCCACCTTGCCGAGGTTGAGGGTGTTGAAGCCATCGACGTCCTTTTCCGACGCCACCCGCCGAAAAATCGCGACCTCATCCATGTGGCGCGGCAGGGGCGATTGCACCAGGATGCCGTCGACGGAGGGGTCGGCATTGAGTTCGTCGATCAAGGCCAGCAATGCCGCCTGCGTCGTCTCCACGGGGGGAAGAATCACGCGGCTGGTCACGCCGATCTCCGCCGCGGTCTTTTCCTTTTTCTTCACGTAGGAGACGGAGGCGGGGTCCTCGCCGACGCGCACGAGGGCGAGGCAGGGTTTGCGCCCGGGCAGGGCCGCGACTTCCGCTTTCAATTCCGCGACGATGGCGGCGGCGACGTGGTTGCCGTCGATGAGATCCATTTGGGGAAAGGGAGAACGGAGAAGGGAGAAAGGAGAAGGAGAAACGGAACAAGCACCCCAAGGGATGGGCCCGCTTTCTTTCACCCTGCTTCCGCGCGCGGAGCGCGCTACTTCAATTGCAGCGTCTCGACTTGAATCACCAGTTCCCGACCGCCCGAAACGGACTTGGGTGCGCCGAAGACGACAACCGCGTGATCGAGATATTTTTCGATTTGATCGGTGAGCAGCAATTTCGAGGTGTCCAGGTAGGCGTAGCGCTTCCCTGCGTCGTCATTGAGCGCGTAGTCGTAGGGACGGCGAGGGGTGAAGGGCCGGCGGGTCGACACGAAACGCCCCGCAAACTGTCGCGGCAACGCGCTGCTCGGATCGCCGACGCTAACGGTGGCGGCGGGCTGGCCGGTGCCACCGACCCCATAAGCGACCGGCGCGACGGGTGGCGGTGACATGGGAGTGGACGAAGCGGCGGTGGCAGGCGCGGTCGCAATCGGCGGACGATAGCCCGCGGTGCCACCGATGTGGATGTAGCCGATAATTTTTTTCTCGAGACTGATTTGGGTCCATTTGCCCCGGAGGCCAGTGATGGTGGCCTTGTCATCCTTTTCCGCCACGGCGAGGACACCGGCATCTGCCTTGGGCGCGAGGCGGATGGAGGCGCCCGGTTTGACGTCCAAGCTCTTGGCGAGATCCTTGTTCTCCACATAGCCCTCGAACGGGCCCGGAATCTCCACCGCCATCCAGCCGGCCGGCGTGGTGCCGAGGCGGCTGGCCGCGGCGACGGGTTCGGTGCCGGCCTTCAGCGATGTGAACGCGGGAGAGGTGGGGTCCGGACGCGTATGAACGGCGGACGTCGCCGCGAGTGGCGCGGCGGCCAACGGGGCGTATACGCCGCCGGCGAGGGCGGCGAAGGCGAGGAACTTAATCTTCATTGGCGGAGTGCTGGGGCGTTGAGGCGGCTTCAAACGTGGCGTGGGGCGTCCGTGGGCGGTGGAAGAGCGCGTCGACTTCCTTGCTAGAAAGTACTTTCCCGGCGCGCAACGGGATTCCCTTCAGTTGCAGCGCGCCGATTTGATAGCGGCGCAGCCGTTTCACGTCGTACCCCAGCTTGGTGAACAGCTGGCGGATTTCGCGCTTCTTCCCGTGATGCATGTGCACGTCGAGGTCGGTCGAACTGTTGTCGGCCCCCGCGTTGATCAACGCGGCCCGTTCCACCTTCATCTTCTCGTCCTCGATGATGACCCCGCGGATAAGCTGAATCAGTCGGGCGGCGGGAAACGGCTGCTTGAGCACCACATGATAGCGTTTCACCACCACATTCGAGGGGTGCATGAGCCGGTTCGCCAGGTCGCCGTCCGTCGTCAGCACCACCAGCCCCTCGCTATCGAGATCGAGCCGGCCCGCGCAGAAAAAGCGAAACTTCGCGAACTCGCGCGGTAGCAGCTCAAACACGGTGGCGGCATGGTGCGGGTCATCGTTGGAGCAGACCAGTCCGCGCGGCTTGTGCACCGCCACCGTGATGCGCGGCTGCGCCGTGGTGCGAACGGCCTTGCCGCTGACGGTGACCTTGTCCACGCCGGGCGTGATTTTCTGCCCAAGCTTGGCGACCGAGCTGTTGACCCACACCTCGCCCTGCACGATCAGCGCTTCCGCCGCACGTCGGGAGCAGACTCCGGCGTCAGCGATGAATTTTTGCAGGCGGATAGGTTCCATTTGAAAGGGCTGGAAGACTGAAAGGCGGAATGGCTGAAACGCGAGCCAAGTGTCCGGGGCGTTTGACTTCCGATGCAGTTTTCCAGTCCTTCGTCAGCCAGCCTTTATTCGAATGCCCGACTCCAATCCCGCCACCGCTTCCGTCTATTCGAAGGACCGGCCGTTTCCCGCGAAATTGACCGAGAACCGTTTGCTCAACAAGCCCGGTTCGGCCAAAGAAACCCGGCATTTCATCATCGATCTGGCGGGCGGCGCGCTGCCATACAAAGCGGGCGATTCCCTGGGCGTTTTTCCCTCGAACCGCCCGTCGGAAGTCAAAGAAATTCTGCAGCGCCTCGGCGCAACGGGCAACGAACCGGTTTCCCCGGCTGCCCTCAGACTGGCCGCGCCGATTTCACTGCGCGAGGCGTTGGGCGAGCGACTGGCGTTGTCGAAACCCACGAGAAAAATTATCGAGGCACTCGCGGGCAAGGCCACGCAGCCGAACGAGCAGGCGCGACTGAACGGCCTGCTTAGCCCTGAGTCGAAGGATGTGCTGGCCACATTTCTGTTCGAACGGGAATTCGTGGATCTGCTGGCGGAGTTTCCGAGTGCGAAACTGACGGCGCAGGA
>JBKJRG010000049.1:0-3823 GCA_046594805.1 Opitutaceae bacterium
CCGGCGCGCGTGCCCGCGCCCCAGCTCACCCACTCGTTGACGAAGTCGGGCGTGCCGGTCTGGTTGGGCCGGGACAGCGCGGCCAGTTGGACCGCATAGCGGACCATTTCCTCTGCCACCGGAACCTTGCGCACCAGCTCGTGAAAGCTCTGCACGTCCGCCCCGGTGAACAGCGCCTCGATCTTGGCCGGCCGGACCGAGGTCGTCTGCGTGACGACGCGCACCTCGTCCTCCTCCGGCAGGTAGTCCATCACCACGTTAAACATGAAACGATCGAGCTGCGCCTCCGGCAGAGGATAGGTGCCTTCCATTTCGATCGGATTCTGGGTGGCGAGCACGAAGAAGGGTTCCTCCAACGGGTGGCGGACGCCGGCGGCTGTCACTTGGTGTTCCTGCATCGCCTCCAGCAACGCGGCCTGGGTCTTGGGCGGAGTGCGGTTGATTTCGTCGGCCAGGATCATATTGGCGAAGACCGGGCCCCGGACAAAAGTCAGCCGCCGGTTGCCGGCACCGTCGTCCTGCAGGATTTCCGTGCCGGTAATGTCCGCGGGCATCAGGTCGGGCGTAAATTGGATGCGCTGGAATCGCAGGTGAAAGATCTGCGCGATCGATTTCACGAGCAGTGTTTTCGCCAGGCCCGGCGCGCCCGTGATCAGGCAGTGGCCGCCGGCGAGCAGCGCGGTGAGGATTTGTTCGATGACCTCGCGCTGGCCGATAATCACCTTGCCCAGTTCGTTTTCGATCCGCGTGCGGCCGGCGATCAGGCGTTCGGCAGTTTCACGCTCGAGGTCGTAGGCGGTGACGAGACGGGGCGGCTGGACGGTTTCAGGGGGAATGCTCATTGAAGAAACGTGGGGTTCCGCCGCGGCGCACTCAGTGCGTCATCAGGTAGAACATGAGGTTGATGCCGAGGGGATAGGAAACCTTCTCGGAAAAAACTTTGAAATAATCGGCATGCTCCCCTTCCCGCTCCCAGCCGTCGCTGATGTCGGTATTGTGGAAGGCAATCGCCATGATGCGTCCTTTGTCGTCGAACATCGCCCGTACGTGCATCGTTTCGGAGCCTTCGCCCCGATAAATCTGGAGGGGCTCGGTCGGGTTGTCGGGATTATGACGGCGGTTCCAAAACTGCATCGTCGGCACCTGCAGCCGTTGCATCGGTCCCTTCAAATCGAAGACACAGTGAAAGATCGGATGATCCATCGTCAGTTCGGTCCAAGTGCGCTCGGGGAGCACGCGTTTCATCTGGCCGGCAAACCCATCCCATTCGCGGGTGTTCCAGAAGTCGATCACGACCAGCACCCCGCCCGCCTTGAGATAACGGCGGAGGCCTTCCACCTCCGGTTCACGAAGGCGCATGTAGCCCGGGTGCTCCATGAAGAGGAACGGATACTCGTGCAGCGCCGGATCGTTGAGCTTCAGCGTGCGACCGTCGGGATCGACCTTCATCGAGGTCATCTGCTGCAAGCGATACGACAGATTCAGATCCGCATCCGGAAAATCCACCCACCACCCCAGCCGGCGCCACTGCCCATGCCCGGGGGCGGTGTTGGGCCCGACGTTGAAAATCGCCCGGGCAAAGGTGAACACATCTTTTTCGAACCCGCGCGGATTGCTCCAATTGGGCGTGCCGGTACTGTGGGAAGCCACCTCGCGCGCGGTACGCACCAAATCCTGGTCGATGATGCCGCTGCCCTCCGTCTGGACCAGCGAGCCACCGAAGTCCGTTTCGTTGCCCCAGCGATCGCTCGTCCCCGGCGACCAGGCGCCGGGCGGTTGCGCGAGAGCCCATCCCGCGCCCAGGTGGGCGAGGATACTCGCGAGCAGGATTTTAACGGGAGCAAACATGCTCAGTGCGTCATGATATAGAAGATAACGTTTATCCCGAGCGGGTAGGCGATTTTCTCGGAGAAATTCTTGAAATAGTATTCGTATTCGCCCTCCCGCTCCCAGCCATCGCCGTTGTCCGTGTTGTGGGTCGCCAGCACCATCAGCCGGCCCTTGTCGTCGCTGAGGGTGCGATGGTGCACCGTCTGGGTGTCGCCATCATGATGGTCCTCCCACGTCACGCCCGTCTGCCTGCTCCACTCCCCGGTCCGGACGTTAGGCACCTGGCCCTTGGCCTTGATATCGAACACGCAGTGGTACATCGGGTGATCGAGGGTGGTTTCGACAAAGCTGCGTTCAGGAAAAACCCGGCGCATCTCGCGCTCGACGTTGAACCAGGCCGAGTCGCCCCAGAAGTCGTCGAACCAGAGGAATCCGCCATTAAGGAGATACTTGCGCAAAGCCACCACCTCGGGCTCGGTGAACTGGAGGCCGCCCGGTTCCACTATGTATATGTAGGGGTAATCGGACAGGTTCCCGTCCGTCAGATTCAGGAATTTCCCGTCCGGATCGACCTTCATCGAGGTCATCTGCTGCAACCGGTACGAAAGGTTCAGATCGCTGTCCGGCGTGTCGGTCTCCCAGCCGCTGCCCCGCCGCCAACTCCCGCCGCCCCCATACCGGATCCGCGCAAAGGTGAACACGTCCTTTTCGAACGTGCGCGGGTTCGTCCAGACCGGAGTCCCAGTGCTGTGGGAAGGCACTTCCCGCGCCGTGCTCGGGCCCTCTCGCGATCCGCCATAGTACGTGCCTTCACCCCGGCCCCGTTGTCGCTGCGCCAGGAGCAGCCCGGCGCAGGCAATGAAAATGAAAAACGTCGGCGTGAGACGGTTCATGAGTTCATGGGTTCAGGGCTTTTTTTCCGCTTCCGGCGAAACCATCTTCGACGGTCGGAAGTGGGACGCTTCCGCAGCGGCCCCCGGCTCGCTTTTTGTGCGGTTAATTTCGACCAACAACCGCAGCGCCTCGCGGTAACGCGGGGTGTCCTCGAGGGCCGTCAGCACATGCCGGTGGGCGTCCGTGCTTTCACCGCGACTGTGCAGCAGCCCAGCCAGCTTGAAATGGGCTTCCGGCGCATCCGGGACCTCGAGTTGGAGCAGTGTCCGCCATGCCACGACGGCGGCCGATACGTCGCCGGTTTCCGCCGTTGCCTGGGCTTGATAACGATAGGGCGGCGCCACCAGGGGATTGACGGCGAGATAACGCTCCGCGTTGCGCGCGACCGTCGGCCAGTCCTTGTCCGCCGCGGCGAGCTCCATCAACCGGAGAAAAGCATCCGGCGCCTCGTCGTCCACCGCTACCCAGTGTTGCAGTGCGGCCCGCTCCGCCGGCACGTCTCCCAGAGCCCGCAGTGCGGCGACGAGTGAGCGGTGCGGTGCCTCGGCCCCTTTCTGCCGGGGGTACAATTCCACGAGCCGCGCCAGGGAGGTCCGCGCCTCGGCCCATTTCTGTTCCTCGGCCGCCCGCTGCGCGCGCAACCGCAGCACCCAGTAATTGTCGGGATGTTTCTTTTCCCAGGTCGCCAGCTCCTCCGTGGCTGACGCCAGCAGGAGGTCCGCATCGGGTTTTTCCCAATCGAGCTTGGGCGCCAGCTGGTCGGCCTGCTCCTTCGCGAAGGTTTCAAATTCCTTTTCGATTTGCTCGAGCGGCGCCGTGTTCTTGGCGAGCGCCGCATTGATCTCCATGCCGTCGCGCAGGTCCTGGAGGATGCCGCGCAGCGCGGGCTGGCCGAAACGGCGGACGATGTATTCCACCACCATCGCCGACTGGAGGTACGCGAACTGCAAATGTTGCGAGGTCTTCGGCCCAAGGAAGGCTGCGCTCAATTTCCCCACGGGCACCAGCTCGCCATCGACGATCATCTGGCGGTAGCGGGGATTCAGTGTCATGCCCCACGACGGATCGGCCTGGTGCTCCTCATAAACGGAAATTCCCT
>JBKJRG010000146.1:0-6734 GCA_046594805.1 Opitutaceae bacterium
AATTATCGCGCGGGTCACCAGCCTGACGAACACCCATTCGTGGGCGAAGGCGGGGTTGATGTTTCGCGAGACGCTCGCCGCCAATTCGCGTCATGCGCTGATGTGCATTTCTAGCACGAACGGTACCGCGCTGCAAAGCCGCGTCGCCACGGGAGGCGGGAGCGCGTCGGTCTCGGGTGGCAGCTCGGCGCTGCCGCGCTGGCTTCGTCTGGTGCGAGCGGGGAGCACGATCACGGGCTACGAATCGCTTAACGGTTCCACCTGGACGCAGGTTGGTTCGGTGACGATCGCGTTGCCGGCGACGATTTTCGTCGGGCTGGGGGTGACGAGCCATAACGACGGCGTGCTCTGCACCGCCACGTTTGATCAGGTCAGTGTGACGGGAAGTGGGACGCCGCCGCCCGCTGTGGTCGCGCCCACGGGTCTCACTGCCACCGCAGCTTCGAGCTCGCAGATAAACCTGGCTTGGACAGATGGGTCCAGCAACGAGACAGGATTCCAAATCGAGCGGTCGACCGATAATGTGAACTTTTCGCTCGCATTCACGACCGGGGCAAACGCGACGAGTTATGCCGACACGGGCCGGATGGCTTCGACGACCTACTACTATCGCGTGCGGGCCGCGAATGGGTCGACGTTGTCCTCCTATTCCAACACCGCCTCTGCCACCACCTCGGCCCCGCCACCGGCCACGCTGGCGGCACCGACGGGCCTGACTGCGACCGCGGCCTCGAGCACCCAGATCAACCTCGCGTGGACGGATGCTTCGAACAACGAGATCGGATTCCAGATTGAACGCTCGACCGACAACGTGAACTTCACGCTGGTCGTCACGACTGGGGCGAACGCCACGAGTTATGCCGACACGGGCCGGACGGCTTCGACCACCTACTACTATCGTGTGCGCGCGGCGAACGGCACGACGTTCTCGCCGTATTCCAACACCGCATCCGCGACCACGCCCGCCGCTCCGCTGCCCGGCAGCTGGTTGCGGGCGGATGTCGGCAGTGTGGGCGTCGCTGGCTCCGACGATGCGACTGGTAACACGGTCACGGTCCGTGGCGCGGGCAGCGACGTGTGGGGGTCGGCCGATGCATTCCGTTTTGTGTATCGCGAAATCACCGGCGATTTCACCATCGATGCCCAAGTCTCTTCGCTGACCAACACCCATGCGTGGGCCAAGGGTGGGGTGATGGTGCGCGATTCGCTCGCCGCAAACGCCCGGAATGTTTTCGCGTTCATGACCCCGACGAACGGCGTCGTGACGCAAGTTCGGCAACTGACGGGTGGGAGCACCGCGTCCACAGCGGGGCCTTGGTGGGTGACGCCACCCTACTGGGTGCGCATCGTGCGGACCGGAAATCGCGTGGTGACCTCTTCATCGGCGGATGGCACGACATGGACACAAATCTCCGCCGTGGACATCACGCTCAACGCGACCGTGTGCGTGGGTTTGGCCGTCACATCCCACGATAATACGCGTCTGGCAACGGCGGTCTTCACCGACCCGTTAATTCGCTAGGGGGTATTTCTAGGTTGGGCGGGTCTGTGATCCGCGCTCGAATATCGGATGGCACCAAAGGGCGGGCCACCGTGCCTGCCGATGGGAATCCGGGTTGAACTGAACACGAGAGGCAGGGACGCCTGCCGCTACGCTGGAAACACAAAGGCCGCCCCCAGAGGGGCGGCCGTTGTGACCTAACACCAAGCAAACCGTAGAACTACAAACTTAGTACCGCTTACCAGGCGGCACTGCTGACTACACGGGGATAGACGAGTTGATTTGCGATTTGCTCAAAAATAATCCGAAATTTTGAGTAATCCATATCTCGCTCATGGACTTTAGGATACCGCTTTCGGAAGTGGTGTGGATGTGAATTGGCGCCCGGGAAAAACGGGCACGACCGGCAGAATTTATCTTCTGAGCGCAGCGAAGTATCCACGGGTACGACCGCAGCACCGCTCGCGGCCATGGATGCCCAAGCAAGTCTCTCAGCTCGGTTTCGCTCCGTTCAGAATAACAATGCAGGGATACTGAAGTTCGAATTGACGGCAGGTTCATCACCATGGCAGTTCGTAAATCTCGATCATGGCGGCACCCGTTTCCCCATCGGCACTGGAAATCTGCGCAGTGTAAAGGCCGGGAGCGAGGCTCAGCAGCAATGCCGCGTCGGCACTCCCCGCCGCGAAGGCGAAGGCGCCGGCGTCGAGCGCGGCACCCGGGATGGCAGCGACATCGGGACTGATGGTCCACCCGGCATTCTGGGCGATGACCTGCGCGCCACGGTAAAGCGTCAGCACCGGTCTCACCAGCGTCCCGGTCACGCCGAACCCGGCCAGTCCGGGGCCGACCCCGCGGATGAGGAGGCGCTTCGGCTGTGTGCCTCCCACGGATACGCCCGCAATCAGGGTGCTGGCGCCGGCGCCGGCCGAGCCGCGTGCCGCCATGTTGGCGAGTCGCTGGCCGGCTGCGCCCGCGCTGATGTCGTACACCTCCATTAAACCGACGCCAGCGGTGCCGCTTCCGGCGCTGCTCATGATCGCCGTGTAGGGTCCGGGTTGCAACGTGACCCGCAGGGCGGAGTCGGCGACGTTGAACCGCAGTGGGAATGCGCCCGCCTGCACGGTGCCGAGCCCCACCGCCGTGGCGCCCGCCGGCGAGCCCCAGCCGGTGTTGGTGGCGATTAGCGTGCTCCCGCGATAGAGATCCAGGCGGGGATTAGTCAGCGCGCCGGCGACGCCGAACACTTCGCCCAGGGTCGGGCCGATGGCACGGATGAGCAAGTCATTGGGCGCTGTTCCTCGTACCACAAAACCAATCACGGCGACATTGGCTGCGTCCACCCGGGCGCGCATGGAGAATTCGCGCAGCCGCAGCCCCTCGGCATGGCGGTCAGCCACCCCGGAGAGCGTTGTCGCCGCCCCGGTCGCCGGCGTGACCGTCGCGGTGGCCGAGCTGCCGCTCGGCGCGATGACCGCGGCCACGGTGAGGCCGCCGGTCGTGCGCACGGAGACCGCGCCATTGGCGTCGACCGATCCCGCGCTGGCCGTGAAGGTCGCGCCGCTCTGCACGAGGGCAAATGCCTCACCGCTGCCGCCCACGATGAAACTCGCCGTCATGGAGCCGCCGTTCACGGCGGTTTGGTAATAGCCGGCAAATTGCTGGGAGCTGCCGGCGGGGGCACGCGACCCGCTGAAGGTCAACCCGCCCCACGCTCCACTCACCGCGCCGCTGGCACTGATGACTCCTTCCGCGATCACCTGCGGCACCACCGTGCCGGGAGGTCCCTGCGGCATGAACGCCACCTGGCCGCCCGGGCTGACACTCACGTTCCGGGCGACAAAGGTGCCCGCGCCGGTCTCGCCCATGAACAGCCCCGTGCGGTCATCGCGCACGTAGAGTGCGAACGATCCCGTCGCGCTGCCGCCGAGGGTGCCGAAATAAGCGCCGGCAAACGCGCCCCGGCCAACGGTGACGAGGGCGGGTGCGCTGGTCGCGATTCCGCCCGCGCTGGTGGCTGTCACCGCATAACTGCCCGCGCCCGCCGGCTGGACATTGGGCAAAACCAGGGTCGCCTCGTTGGCCCCGAAGATCGGGACGCCGTCCTTGTGCCATTGGAGTGAGGGAGGGGGCGAGCCGGTTGCGACCACGCTCAAGCGCGCGGACGAGCCTGCCACCACTGCCTGCGTGACCGGCCCAAGTTCGATCGTCGGCGCGAAGTGGGGCGGCACCCAGCCATTGAGCACGAAGGCGGGAGTGCGCCAGAGCGCGGCCTCCGCGTCGGTCAGTTGACGCGAGGAGGGATGCCGCTGGTTGACGTCGAGGGTGGCGCCGTCGAGATCGGTGCTGCGGTACTCCCAGAACTGAACAGTCGCGGAGCTGGCCGCATTGTTGAGCAACCACCCTGCGGGATTGAGGTGCCGCCCGATGGCGCAGTTGAGGTAGATGACCTGGCTGTAGGGAAAATTGCCCGGATTGGGATCGATGCGCGCGAGATACTGGCTGGTGACGCCCTCGGCCGCGGTGAGCCGGCAGTCGACGTACACGTTGCCGTTGGACGTGGCGGTGTTGCGGATCATCGTGTAGAAGCCGTTGCGCAGTGCCTTCAGCTCGCAGCGCTGGAAATAGCAGGCGCCTCCGCCCCACATGAAGTCGACGTCTCCCTCGATGAAGCTGTCGGTGACGAACAGCGTGCCGTTCCAGAGCAGCGTGTCCTGCAGGCTCGAGAGGTTGACGCGGTTGAGCGCGCCGCGCTGGGCGCCACCGCGCAGCGCCTCGGCCTGCGAGCCGCCGGCCGGGGTCGTATTCCGCAGCGTGATGGTTTCGAGCACGAAGTCGCTCGCGTCGACGTTGAACATCGCGCGGTTGTTGCCGGTGAGGGTGTTGAAATTCGCGTTGTTCGGGTAGGCAAGGATGGTCTGCGCCCGGTCTTCGCCCCGAACAGTGACAAACGGCTTGCCGGATCCGATGTAGTTGATCTCGTTGTACAGGCCCTTCCGCACGGTGATGACGCGACGCTGGGTGTTGCCCGGCGGCACGAAATCGATCGCGCCCTGAACGGTGCTGAAATCGCCGCTGCCGTCCGCGGCGACCGTGAGGGCGGTCGTGCCGGCGGCGGGCGCGGCGGCTTTGGTGGTGAAGCGCGAGGCGGCCGGATCGGCGAGCCCAATGAAGCTGGCGCCCGTGCTGTCGCGGATCGCGCCGGGTTCGATTGTGACATAGTACGTTTGCCCGTACTCCAGCACGCCGGCGTGCGGGTAGATCGCCGCGGTGTTGCCCGTGACGATGATCGGCAGGAAGAAAAACGGAGTGGTGTTCGTCCCGATCAACCGCGTTTGCGTGGCCGCGCCCAGATCCAGGGTGTCGACGACGGTGTTGTCCGCCGCCTTGTGCAGCCGGATCCGTCCGGTAATTCCGGGCGCCGGCGCGCGGTCAAAGCTGACGCGCAGCGGCGTATCGACGGGCACGCCCGTCGCCGCACTGGCGGGCAGGACCGATGCGAGGGTCATCGTCGAGGGAATCGCGAGCACTGCCGCCGCGCTCGTGACGGCGCCGACCGCGTTGGTGACGCGCACCGTATAGACCCCTGTAGCCGCCAGCGTGACATTCTCGATCGTGAGGGTCGCCGCGTTCGCGCCCGGAAGGTTGGTGCCGTTTTTCAGCCATTGGTAGGATGGGGCGGGGGTTCCGGTGGCGTTCACGGAAAACGTGACCCGTTCGCCCGCCCTCACCGTCGCGCCAACCGGCTGGTCGACGATGGCCGGCGGCACGTTCACCACGAGCGTCGCCGCGCGGCTTGTGACGGTGGCCGCGCTGTTGCGCACGATGACCGTATATCTGCCGGCATCCGCCGCGGTGACGCTGTTCAACGTAAGGATGCTGGTGGTGGCGCCGGCGATACTCGCCCCGTTTTTCTGCCACTGGTATTCGACGGGCGAGCTGCCAAACGCTGACACGCGGAAGGTGGCGGCCTGGCCTGCCGTGACCGTCACATCCGACGGCTCGCTCACCAGAGTGGCGGGCACAGTCTGCGTGGTGACGGTCACGGTCGCTGCCGCGCTCGTCACAGTGCCGTACGCGTTGGTGACCACGACGGTGTAGCTGCCGGTGTCGGAGTTCTGCGCGCTCGCGAGGGTGTAACTGGAGCCGGTCGCGCCCGGGAGGCTGGCCCCGTCTTTTCTCCATTGGTAGTTGAGGGGCTCGGTGCCGGTCGCGGCGACGCTGAGCGTCCCGGACTGGCCAGGATTGACGATCAGGGCCTGGGGCTGCGTCGCGATCCCGGGCGGGTTGATCGCGGCCAGGCCGGCTACCGAATCCAGCGTCAGTGTCACGGTGCCGGCGGTGCTGTTGAAAAACATGAACCCCACCTCGTTAAACACGATGGTCGCTGGTGGATTGTCGGGGTTGGTGAAAGCGGTCTGGCTGACCCCGTCGCCCGCGATGACGACGCCGGCGTTGGCGGTATTGGCGCTGGTCGTGCCGAGCGAGATGCCCGCGGCGCTGCGCACGAGCCGGAGGGTGAGGGCATAGGTGCCGCCATCGGAAAGCGCGCCCACCGTCTGGACGGCGGTGCCGGTCCCGAGCGTGTTGAAGGATGTCCCGGTGGGATTGAGCAGGCTGCCCGACGGGCCATTGCCGTTCCGCCGACGAAGTTCGATCAACGCACCGGTGCTGCGGCCGTTCAACCATGCGAAATAGCCGTAGTCGTCCACGAACGTGGTGCCCGGAGTCGTGCCGCTCGTGTTGAAAAGTCCCAGACCGACCGCGCGCGTCCCGGCGGTGATCCCGGAAAGGCCGCCGCTGGCCCGGAAGGTGACGGTGACCGCCGCCGTCGCCGGCGTGGCGGCGGTGAAGTCGATCGGCACGAAATTCGTGGCGACGAGCGTGGCGCGCTGGCCGGGAGGGATGGAGACGGTCACCCGGCCGTCGGGCGCAATGGCGGCAGGAACCGAAGAGGTTTCGTCGAAAACACTCCAGGCGAGCTGGGCCTGGGCGATCCCTGTCGAGAGGACGAGCGAGAGCACCGCGAAGGCGTGCGAGGATAAGGACCAGCGGGGCGGACGAGGGGTGCGGGGGGTATTCATGACGACGGACGGAGGACCCGGGGGATCGGGAGGGGCGGGGGAGCCGAACGCCACCAGGCCAGATCCACGAGCGGGTGGCAACCACGGCGCGCCCGCGCCTGCCGCCGCCCCGGCTGAGTGTGCGGGAATCCACCGGCCCGGTTCGCCGG